>NZ_JBQAJM010000006.1:0-99436 GCF_052030685.1 Cysteiniphilum sp. 19S12-1 | reverse complement strand
AACGTTGGCATCAAAGGATTGCGTAAGAAAGCAGCCTGGGGAAATCAGACTTTAAGCACTATTTTGGCTCAAGGTTTGTAGATGGGACAGCCGTGCAATTTTAAACAATAGATCTTCCGTTTTATTATGCATTGCTGCCAAGTCTCTTATATCTTGGGCAATGGTTAATAGTGATTGTGCTTTGTCAATAATCTGCTGTCCAATAGCGGTCACAAGTACGCTTTTTTGGAAACGTTCAAAAATGGCAACACCTAACTCATCCTCAAGCTTTTTGATTTGCATGCTAAGTGCCGGTTGGCTGACAAAGCATTCTTGTGCTGCTTTATTGAAGTTTTTATGTTTAGCAACGGCAATAATGTATTCTAGATCACGGATATTCATAATTTTCCATTCGAGGCAGCATTTAGATTTAAGATTACTCGATTTTGTGCCAGAATAAACGATAAAATTAGACATAAAATAATAAGCACCATTTTGTTATGAATCAATACACTGCTCAATCCATTGAAGTTCTATCAGGTCTTGACCCTGTTAAACGACGTCCAGGGATGTATACTGATACACAAACCCCTAATCATGTCGCACAAGAGGTGATTGATAATGCAGTGGATGAGGCATTAGCAGGACATGCCAATAAACTTAACATCAGAGTTTATGATGATGGCAGTTTTGAGGTTGAAGATAATGGTCGAGGGATGCCGGTTGATATTCATCCAGAGGAAGGAATATCAGGTGTTGAGCTCATTATGACACGGCTGCATGCGGGTGGTAAATTTTCAAAAGAAAATTATCTTTATTCAGGTGGACTTCACGGTGTTGGTGTGTCTGTAGTCAATGCATTAAGTTTGCGTGTTGAGGTGTTTATCAAGCGTGATGGTAAGCGTTATTTTATTGCTTTTGAGCATGGTGATAAGGTTGAAGAATTAAAAATAGTATCTGAAGTTGGAAAAAAGAACACAGGGACTACGGTGCGCTTCTGGCCAGATCCTAAATATTTTGATACACCCAAATATGCAACGCGTAAATTAAAAAATTTATTAAAAGCCAAAGCAGTATTGTGTCCAGGTCTTATTGTTGACTATCAAAACGATGAACAAAACGATCGTATGACTTGGCAATACGATGGTGGATTATTGGCGTATTTGCAAGAGAAAATTGACGGTCTTGAGATATTGCCAGCGGTTCCCTTTTCAGGCTCTTTTAGTGATGGACAATATGTTGTTGACTGGGCGCTTTGTTGGCCACAAGAAAGTGATAATCTGATTACAGAAAGCTATGTTAACTTGATCCCAACACCGTTAGGTGGCACGCATGTTAACGGCTTAAGGTCGGGACTGTTAGATGCAATGCGTGAATATTGTGAGCTTCATAATATTTTGCCGCGTGGTGTTAAGATTATGCCAGATGATATCTTTGCAGGCCTTTGTTATGTATTATCACTTAAGATGCCTGAACCGCAATTCTCAGGGCAAACTAAAGAACGATTATCATCACGTGATTGTGTGAACTTTATTGCCACACATGTCAAAGATGCCTTTAGTTTATGGTTAAATCAAAATATTGAGACGGCAAATCAAATTGCTGAAGCCATTATTTCGCGGGCGCAAAAACGCCTTAAAGCCGAGAAAAAGGTTGTGCGTAAGAAAGTAACACAAGGCCCACAATTGCCTGGTAAACTCACAGATTGTGTAACGCAAGATACGCAATATAGTGAGCTATTTCTAGTGGAAGGGGATTCCGCAGGTGGTTCGGCAAAACAGGCGCGAGATCGTGAGTTTCAAGCCGTAATGCCATTAAGAGGGAAAATTCTAAACTCATGGGAAATTGATTCATCAGAAGTACTATCATCACAAGAGATCCATGATATTGCAGTGGCCATTGGCGTTGATCCAGGTAGTGATAATATAGAAGGGTTAAGATATGGTAAGATCTGTATTCTCGCGGATGCGGATTCAGATGGTTTACATATTGCGACATTACTATGTGCTTTGTTCTTGCGTCACTTTAAACCATTGGTTGAGAAAGGGCATATCTATGTTGCTATGCCGCCGTTATTTAGAATTGACGTTGGCAAAGAAGTGCATTATGCGTTAGATGAAGCAGAGAAGAATGTGATCTTACATAAAATAGCTCAAAATAAAAAATCAGCTAAAGCCAATGTTTTGCGCTTTAAAGGGTTGGGTGAGATGAACCCAATGCAACTAAGAGAATCAACAATGGCAATGGATAGCCGACGCCTTGTGCAGTTAACGTTATCCACTGATGAGCGTTTTGATCTGGAGGAAATGGATGAGATGCTTGCTAAAAAGCGTTCATTAGATCGCAAGCATTGGCTAGAGCAAAAGGGTAATTTAGCTGATTTAGAATGATTCAGTAAGAGAAGTTACAAAAAAGAAACTTCTTTATTGTCATAAACATAAGTCAAATATGAATCTAATGTATAACCCTGTGAACGTACTGCTTTAATTGGTGAGCTTGAGTTGTGTCCTTGGGTTAATTTATTACGCAGTCGGTGAACATGAATATTGACATCACGCACGATGCTCTCTTTGACATTTAGATTAAGATATTTGGCAATTTCTTCACGCATAAACGTTTTACTTGGATCAGATAGCAACAGCTTAAGTAAAGCACCTTCTTTGTCGGTTAGGTAAATGTCTGCGTTATCTGGGTGTGTAACTAATGACTTACGCGGATGGTATACCCATTTACCAAATTGGATTTGGTTATAATCACTAATGTTTATATCCTCAATATTGACTGAGCCTGTAATAGCATATGGTGATTGCGTGGTATTGCGATCACGTAGTTTCGCCTTGATACGCGCCATAAGAACGTGCTGGTTGTAAGGAATTTCAATATAGTCATCAGCGCCTGCTTCAAAGCACAATACAATTTCGGTGGCATCGGTACTTTTTGAGACAAAGATAATTGCCATGTTTGGATAGCGTTCGCGAATGTTTTTGCATAGTTCAATGCCGTACATATCGGGTAGTAATAAATCAAGGAGCACTACTCTGGTATTTTTATTAGCAGCCAACCAGTCCAGAGCTTCTTGTCCTGAAAGTGCAACGTTGGTTTGGTGTAAGTAACGTTGAAGTAACGCTTGCAGGTCTTTGGTGTTTTCTTTATTGGTGCTAACCAATAATATACTATTATCTTCTTTCATGGTCTCTCTCATCATCTTTAGGTTAAAAAATCTCCCAGATCATTGTTAATAGTAAATTGAACTCAGTAACACATGATCTTATTGAGCATAATTATATTTAAAATATTTCGGATTTTCCATGTTGTTTATAGCATAACTGCTTAAAAAGTGATTTATTATTCATAATTTGTTGCAAGTTGACAGATAAAAAATATAAAAAACCGATCGATTGTACTTTTAGTGTTTTTAGTGCTTTATGTAATTTACTCTTAATTGTGTTTGGCTTCTTTGTGATCTATAACTTAATAGATTGATAGATAAATTGGAGTGATAAAATGTTGCGATATTTAAAGTTTGCGAGTTTGCTAGGGTTTTATATTTTGACGCAATTTAGCTATGCTGAGTCAAAGATAGCAATTTTTGCTGGAGGTTGTTTTTGGTGTGTCCAAGCGGATTTTGACAAACTTAAGGGCGTTGTCAAAACTGAAGTGGGTTACGATGGAGGGACGGCCTTATACCCAAATTACAAACACGTATCACAAGGGAAAACAGATCATTTAGAAGTTGTTAAAATTTGGTATGAAGATGATGTTCTGGGTTATACTCAACTTTTGAATTATTTCTTTAAACATATTGATCCAACGGTTAAAGATCGACAATTTTGTGATTTGGGTGCGCAATATCAAAGTGCCATTTTATATCTAAGCAATGAACAAATGCTAATAGCGCAAACAGTGATTGAAAAAACTAAAACTTATCTAAACAAGCCAATATATACACAACTACGTCCGAGTACCATGTTCACGGCAGCCGAGGAGTATCATCAAAAATATTATCTAAAAAACCCCGTTAGTTATGCATTTTATCGTTGGCAGTGCGGACGTGATGCGCGGCTAAAGGAAATCTGGCAATGAATCTACAATCTATTTAATCCATTTAAAGCGGCAACTCGATAGGCTTCTGCCATGGTAGGGTAGTTGAACGTTGTATTGATAAAATACATCAATGTATTGGCTTTACCTTTTTGTGACATGATCGCCTGTCCGATGTGAATAATCTCAGAAGCTTGACTACCAAAACAATGAATTCCTAATAACTGCAGTGTCTCACGGTGAAAAATAAGCTTAAGCATGCCAGCGGTTTTGCCTGAGATTTGCGCGCGCGCAAGATCCTTAAAAAACGCGTGCCCCACTTCGTAAGGAATTTTTTCTTCGGTGAGTTCTTGTTCTGTTTTACCAACAGAGCTGATTTCAGGCAAGGTATAAATACCCGTTGGAATATCTTTGATTAAATGATTGGTGCACCTGCCTTTAGCAATATGCGTTGCGGCAAAGCGACCTTGGTCAAAAGCCGCAGAAGCAAGAGAGGGGTAACCAACAACATCGCCAACAGCATAAATATGTGGGTGTTTGAGCGTTTGATAGTTTTGATTAACCTCGATTGATCCACGTATGTTCGCCTCAATATCAATCGCATCAAGCCCTAGTTGATCGGTATTTCCCGTACGTCCTTGGGCAAATAATAAGTAGTCTGATTTGATAATTTTATTTGACTTTAATTTTAGAATTACCTCGTTATCATTGGCATCAATGGTATCATAGTGCTCGTTATGATGCGTGCGAATACCGTGCTCGCGAAAGTGGTAACTCAAAGCATCAATAATTTCATTATCAAGAAAAGATAATAAGCGCTCTCGGTTATTAATCAAATTGACACGGATTTTTAATGTGCGGAAAATAGAGGCATACTCGCAACCAATAACCCCCGCACCGTAAATGGATATGGTCTTGGGGTTGTCATCAAGGTGCAGAATACTATCACTATCCAAAATACGAGGATGATTGAAATCAATATCTTTAGGGTGATAAGGTCTGGAACCTGTGGCAATAACAAAATATTTTGCTTTGAACTGTTCCTTGGTTTGTTCGTCTTCGTCTGCTGAGCAAATACAAATGGTATGTGGGTCTATAAAGCGTGCAAAGCCATGCAACATGTCAACATTATTGCGTTTGTAAAACCCTGTTTTTAGCTCGGTTTGTGCATTGATAACACGTGAAGCATTCTCTAACATTTGTGGGTAACTGTAGTCATGATATTTTGCATGAAAAGAAAAGTGAGATACTGCATGTCGCAGTGCTTTACTTGGGATTGTGCCTTTATGTGTGCAGTTGCCACCGATAGTCTCGGATTCAACAATTGCCACTTTAAGACCTGACTTAGCCGCTTTGATTGCAGCGCCCTCACCACCTGGCCCACTGCCGATGACAATGACATCGTAGTCAAAAGAGTTAAAAGAATCAAAAGAATCGAATTGCATGATATTTACGCCTTTCTTGAAATTTGCTGCAAATTGTAGCATATGGGCTGTGGGCATGTGGAACTTTTTAAGCATTGTTTCAGCACAATGATTGCCAAGTGTCAAAAGCGCGCTACAATAAAAGCTGTTTTAGGCTTATAAGGAAGAGTAATGTCACTGCTAAATTGGCTTGATTGGGTTTTTATTATTATCGTGTTTGGTTTTGCAATTATTGGCTTTTCACAAGGATTTGTGCGTGGATTAATCTCTTTGCTCACTTGGTTGATTGCCGCAGTATCTGCCTACTTTTTTGCAGATTCTCTTGATATGAATATTGTTACAAATTGGTTTAATTCACCTGAAGTGGCATTTTGGATGTCGTTTTTTGCGATTGTACTCTTTGTTTGGCTTTTAGGCGGTGTGGCGCATATTATTTTTGGTGTTTTTCGTAAAGATCATCAGACAGTTACAGATCGCTTATTGGGCTTTTTGTTTGGCGTTGTTAAATCAACGCTTGTTGTTAGTTTAATTGTTGGTGTCCTTAGTTATAACAAGGCATTGACTGAGCAAGAAGCTTGGCAGGGTTCATTATTGGTACCATGGTTAGTCAAAGGTGCAGTTTGGGTTGACCATAAATTGCCAGAAGATGTCCATCAGAAAATACATGATAATAGTATTTATAAAAATGATGATAATGATAAAAGTGGGTTTGGAAGTAGCGATTCTGATCGCAGTAACTCAAAGGGTCATCAAGAGCAGGAGTTTCATAAATCAAAAGCTGAATTGGAGGCCATAGGCTAGTCAGAATTTTTATAGTGCCGCCCATATCTGCCGCTGCTTACATGGCTCTTGAACCCTCAAGAACCAAGTGGGTGCGTTTGCTGTTCGTTGGGCTTCTCAGTCAGACCGAGCATGCACGCTAAAACAAGTATCTACGCTCCCGATATAAATACATCGGCTCAAGAATGTAAGGACTGGCTAACAGCACAGGCAACACTAAACTTACACTTGAAATCATAGAAGCATATGTTACTAAGTGCAAGTGATTTGTTGTAAAAAAAATGATACGATAGCGACATCTTGATTTTAATGATAAAAACACTCATGCAAATAACGGAAAAACAAGTTTTACCTGATTACCAGGAAGTGACTGCTGCACTACGTAAAATTAATGCATTATCTGAAGCTTCTGAGGCACATGCTTTGTTGTGTGCGCTTTTCACAGGCGGTGCTGAAGTGCGTATTGAAGCATGGATGGATTCACTAATGGCTGAACCCATTGAAGCAGGTGATGTTGTCGCGCAAGGTGCATTAAAAGTATTAGCTGAAATGTATCAGCTAACAAAAGCCCAGTTTTTAGCCCAAGATATGCATTTTGACTTGTTGCTGCCAGATGACGATGAAAAATTTCATATGCGAATTGATGCGTTAGCGATGTGGAGTCAGGGCTTTTTGTCAGGACTTGGACTCATGGAGATTAACTACACCAAAGGTTCTGCCGAGGTTCAAGAGGCAATCGCTGATTTAATCGATATGTCGCGCTTGCAGTATGATGATGAAGTCACGGGACAAGAAGATGAAGAAAGGGCCTATATGGAGCTAGTTGAATATACTAAGGTCGCAGTGCTTCTTATTCATAGCGAGTTTGGGCTTAAACGCCTATATTCATAAATATATTGTAAGGAAAAGCATTCGTGTTAAATAATAAAAAAGTAATCATATTATTAATGGATTCTTTTGGTATTGGTGAGGCTAAAGACGCCAAGCTATTTGGTGACCAAGGTGCTGATACCTTGGGGCATATTGTCGATTATCGTGCGCAGTATAAAAGATCATTAGATTTACCAAATCTTGCCAGACGCGGTTTGCAGAAAGCCGCAGAGTTAAGTCGTGCGCGTAAGCTCACAATTGATTTATTCAAAGAAGAGCCTGTTGTAGAAGCTAAATATGGTTATTGTGTTGAAAATAGTAAGGGCAAAGATACGCCAAGTGGTCATTGGGAGATTGCCGGAGTGCCGGTAATGTTTGATTGGCATTATTTTGTGGAAAGTAATCATGCTGAAGATGAAGGTGAATCGGTATTTCCTAAAGCATTTATTGATGAATGGCTAAAGCGCAGTGAGTTAACACAAGGTGTTATTAATGCAGGTCATGCATCAGGCACTGAAGTGCTTAAAACATATGGTGTTAACCACTGCTTGACAGAGAAGCCGATTATCTACACCTCAGCAGATAGTGTTTTTCAGGTGGCAGCCCATGAAGAGTATTTTGGTTTAGAGCGTTTGCTTAAGATATGCAAAATTGCACGTGATCTTCTGGATGAAATGGGATTAGTGGTGGGTCGTGTGATTGCGCGACCCTTTATTGGTGAATCAGCCAATGAATATGTTCGCACGGGAAATCGCAAAGATTATTCAGTATTGCCGCCAGAACCTACCTTGCTTGATAAATTAAAAGAAGCCGGTGGCGAAGTGATCTCAATTGGTAAAATCGCGGATATTTACGCTCATCAAGGAATCACACAAAGTATTAAAGCTACAGGACTCACAGAGTTGTTTGATGTGACAGTGTCTACTTACCAGCATGCTACACCTAATTCGCTCATATTTACAAATTTTGTTGACTTTGACTCAAGCTTTGGTCATCGCCGTGATATTGAAGGTTATGCCAAAGCATTGGAGTATTTTGACTCACGCCTGCCCGAGCTTGATCAACTATTAGATGATGATACGATGGTTATTATTGCAGCGGATCATGGTTGTGATCCAAGTTGGCAGGGAACAGATCACACGCGTGAGCATATCCCTTTTCTGGTATGGGGCAAAAATATCACAACTGAATGCATTGGCGAGCGTATGAGTTTTGCAGATATTGGTCAGAGCATTGCCGACTATATGGGGTTAGCGCCCTTAAGCTTCGGGCAATCTATTTTCAAGTCAGCGGATATAGCACATGTTGATTGATCAAAATCAGTTAGCGGAAATTGTTTCTCTTATTGATCTGACATCACTCAATAAGGCAGACACTCAGGCAAATATCGATCAATTGTTACAAAAAAGCGTTAATCATCTAGGTACAGTAGCTGCAGTTTGTATTTATCCGGAGTTTATTTCATATGTTAAACCCAAACTTAATCCAGATATTGAGATTGCAACGGTGGTTAACTTTCCTCATGGCAAGGCTTCTGTTGATACTGTCGTCATCGAAGTTAAAAATGCGATTAAACTTGGTGCTAACGAAATTGATCTAGTCATTCCCTATACAGAGTATCTTAAAAATGGCGCATCGCCACACGCGATAAATATGGTGAAAGCGGCAAAAGACTTATGCCAAGATCATAAGCTAAAGGTGATTATAGAATCTGGTGAGTTACCACCTGAGCTTATCCAAATCATCAGTCGCGATATGATTAATGCCAAAGCAGACTTTATTAAAACCTCAACAGGTAAAACAGCTGTTGGTGCAACGCTAGAAGCGGCTAAAATCATTTTGCAGGAAATTGCTTTATCAGATCGACTGGTTGGCTTTAAAGCGTCAGGTGGCATTAGAGATTATGTTGGAGCATTAAAATATATTCAATTAGCACGTTCAATATGTGGTGATCACTATATTAATAAACAGTATTTTCGCTTTGGCGTTAGCGGTTTATTGGATAATTTATTAAATTTTGATTCAAGCATAAGCAGTTATTAGAGATGAAAGAAAATAGACAGAATAATCAAAATAACCAAAATAACCAAAAAGCACAGTTTATTGCCATTGAAGGCTTAGAGGGGGCGGGTAAAAGTACCGCGATTGAATTTGTTCGTGAAATATTGGCGCAAAAAAAAATTGAGTCCGTTTTCACACGTGAACCAGGTGGTACTTTCTTAGCTGAAAAGATACGTAATATTTTAATTACATCGTATGACGAAGAAGCGTTGTGCCCTGAAGCTGAGTTGCTGCTTATGTACGCAACACGTATGCAGCATGTTGAAAAGTTGATAAAACCTACACTTAACAGTGGCAAGTGGGTGGTGAGCGATCGTTTTAATTGGTCAAGTTTAGCTTACCAAGGAGGTGGTAGAGAGCTTGGGCTTGATAAAGTTAAGCAATTAAATGATTTGTTGCTACCATCCTTTCGCCCAGATTTAACGATTTACTTGGATATTGATCCAGTAATTGGACTTGAGCGTGCCAGATCAAGAAATGTATTAGACCGTATTGAGCAGGAGAAAATAGCGTTTTTTAATCGTGCGCGCGAGGTGTTTTTAAAGCTTGTTACAGAGAACCCGCAAACGAGTGCTATGATTAATGCCAATAATACCCTTGAAGACGTTCAGGCACAGTTAACCGACGCGTTTTCAAGGTTTATTAAGTAGTGAATCAAGAATAAGTTGCGCTTCAATTATTCCCCTCACCCGTGCAGCTTAAGCTGAACGACCTCCCCCGCAAGGGGAGAGGTACTAGCTGACGCAACTTATTATTGATTCATTACCATAATATTCTTATAGTTTGTTACCAGCAGTCGTGACTTGATCTAATGCGCCTTCAGGGATATTGAGTGTGGTCGTTGGAAAAGCAATTTGGGCACCATTTTGTTCAATGATCTCGCCAATTTTTAGCATGATTTCATCTTGTGCGGCTTGAAATTTGACCCAGTTGGTGGTTTTGGTAAAGGTGTAAACCATAAAATTAATCGAATATGAACCAAAGACGCCTTCAGTATTTGAGCCCATATTGGTGTTACCATTGACAATGCATACCAAAGTTATACATTTTTGATCGATTGCAGGGTGTTTTTTTAGCATCTCACGAGCATCACTTAAGATCTTATGCACTTTACTAAAGTCTTGATAACGCACACCAATATACTGCAAAATTCGACGATTAGTCATGCGTGATGCATTAACAACAGCAGCGGTTAGGAAAGTGGCGTTTGGTACATAAATAGGGCGTCGATCAAATCCACGAATAATGGTGAGTCTAAAGCTGATTTTTTCAACCGTTCCTTGAATACTACCATCAACGGTATAGATCCAATCACCAACAGCAAAAGGTCGGTCAAGATACAGTACGGTGCCGCCAAAAAGGTTTTTGATAAGTTCTTGTTGTGTAATTGCGAAAAAACCCGTTACTACGGTAGCCATACCTGCTAAAGCGACAATAGGGATATCAAGAGCACCAAGCACGCTGAAAAAGAGTAAAATTATAATGATTGCTTGAGCAGCCTTATAGACCGTTTCAATCATGCTAAAGTCATTATAACCGCCATCGGTACGCGTGTTTTTGTCAATGAACAGTTGGCGCATGCCGCGAGCAAATCGTAACAGTATCCATGCGATGCACAAGATGACTAAGATTTTCACAGTTTTATTGGCGATTGCAAAGATCATTTGCGGCTGCTCACCTTGCCAATTAATGAATTGAGTTAGAATGATCCATAACCCAATGATCCATGTGACGTAACGTACAGGGCGATTAACTGCTTGATAAAATATGCGCAAGTAAGGTGACTTTTTAGCAAGACTCTTATCAAAAATAGCAAGTACAATACGAATAATTACATTAACCAGTAAAATAGCGATAATCACAATCGCAGCATGAATATATTCAGCATAAGCTTTGTTAACATCCATATATTGTGTAATAGGATCCATAAATCACTTAATAATATTTTGTAATGAATGTTATTTTAGGGAAATTCTTGAGAACTTCAAGATGGCTATTGTTGCAAATCGTTGTCAAAAAAATGTTGAAAGCACTGCCAACGGTCATTAAAGGTTTTATCATCCTGATAATTATCATTATTAAAAACATTGAGTATTTCATTGATGATAGCAAACTCATTACATAGTAAAGCGATGTCTCCTCCAGCATCAAAGAATTTTTGACAGTTATATAGTTGATGTTTATCAGTTTGAGTTGCAGCAGCCATGCCGAAATCGTCACTAAAAATAATGCCATTAAAACCAATCTTTTGGCGCAGATAAGTGTTAAGCCAAAAGCTTGATTGTGAAGCAATTTCACTATCTATTTGCGGATAAGACAGGTGAGCCACCATAATGCTGTCAGCCTTATTTGCGTTAATAAGTGTGGTGAATGGCAACAAATCGGTTTGCTCTACCTCATTCAACGTTCGCTGATCGATAACGCTTTCTGTGTGGGAGTCAGCCGCGAGGCTACCATGCCCTGGGAAGTGCTTTAAAACACTAGGTAAGTTGTGTTGATGCATGGCGTCAATGTAGTCAGTCGCATGATGTATTACTTCATCGGCATCTTTAGCAAAAGCGCGTGTATTAATCACGCGGCTTGCTTGAGAATATAAGTCAACCACCGGAGTGAAGCTAAAGTCAATGCCATGATATTTTAGCTCATTGGCAAGTGTTGCAACATGCTGTTTAAGTTGTGTTTTATCATTTGCTTGTGCAAGTTCATAGAGTGAGGGTAGTGGTGTGAATTGGTCGCTTTTAAAGCGTTGAACACGTCCACCTTCTTGGTCGACACAAATAATAAGATCATTACGACATGATTTGATGGCTGTCGTTAGTTTCTGTAGTTGATCTGTATTTATGAAGTTGCGAGTAAATAGAATGACGCCAACAACATGTTTGTTTTGTAGGCGGCTAATGTCACAAGTCGTCAGTTGAGTTGATTCAATGCCAATAATAAAGCGAGCAGTGGTTGAGTTACTGTGCATTTTGTTGCTCAGTTAATTGTTGTTGTGTTGCATCACTTGGTTGAAGTGTTGTAGGTGCTGCAGTATTTATTGCTGCTGATTCGCTTGTAGGATTAATTGTTGTCGCATTACTTGTATTAGGTATTGTTGTGTTTGGTGTTGCTACAGTATCACTTGTTTGGTTATTAGCTGGAGGTGAAGTTATTGGACTTTCTTGTTCGGCTGAGCTAGAAACAATAGGTGCACTCAAGGTAACAATACTTTGTTTTAGTGCATTAGCTTTTTGTTGTTGATATAGCGCATAAACCGTGTGCCCTAATAGAGCAATTAAAATAAGAATAACCAAGCGATTAAGGTAATCAAATGGCTTTATTTTGCCTTTGCGTGAGCGCTTATAATCCAAATAATCAATTCTATTTAACATACTCACAATCTTGCGCTCAGGCATCCCAAGGCATTCGCCATATTTGCGATAATAGTTTTTAAGTGATTGAGTGGGTAATTCAAGCGAAAATAAATCGTCTGTATCCTCTAGCATTTGAATGGTTTGTGCCGTGAAGCTCATTTTGCTGGCGACACCGTCGACGGTTAGTTGTTGATGTTCACGTAAGTGCTTAAGTTGTTGCTGAAAGCTATTCATTATAATTGATGCTAGATTTATTGTGACTGCACTGAATTATATACTCAACATAAACCATTTTATAGTCTTTCTTGCGTTGCTTTAAGGATGAATCTAATCAAATGTCAATTTCTTTTAGGTTTTTTAGAAAAAATTTGATAGAATGCTGCGAAATTTCGACATCCGTATTTATCAAATCGTGCGAGTTAATGCTTGAATAGTCAGGCGATTAAAAAGCATTGAGATGTAATATATAAACAAAAGGGTATATAAAACGATGGCACTAGAGCATTTGCTACATCCGACAACAGTGAATAATCTTGAGAAAAATGACAAAGAAGCAAAGATTATTTTGGAACCTTTAGAGCGTGGCTTTGGCTACACGCTTGGATTCTCATTAAAGCAGATTTTAGCTAATGCATTGGCAGGGACTGCGTTAACACGTGTTAAGTTCAATGATGGTGATGATCTTTCTGTTCAGTTGCCAACGGTTGAAACAATCGAAGAGATCTTACTTAACTTGCAAGCTATTGAGTTTAAGCTTTCACCTGAACATAAATCAGCAGAGATTGCGATTAAACTCTCAGGTAAGGCGAAAGATATTTACGCAGCAGATTTAACAGTCTCTGAAGGAGTGGAGATTTTAAATCCTGATGTTTATATTTGCCAATATGAAGGCAAAGAAAAACTATCAATCGATGGACAGATTGAACTTGGTGTTGGCTATGTTGCTGCAGAAGAAGCTTTTGCTGATGGCTGGTTTGTGTTGGATGCGTCTTATTCACCTATTGTAAGTTGCAGCTATAATGTTGAAAACGCGCGTGTTGCGCAAAAGACAGACTTAGATAAGTTGATTCTTGAGATTAAAACAGATGGTAGCTTAACACCGTCTGAAGCGTTGAGTTTGGCAGCACAAAAAATTAAAACACAAATGTCGAATATCGTTGATGAAGACGAATTGGCAGAGCGCTTATATGTTGAAGAAGAGCCACAGATTGATCCGTTCTTATTGAAAACAGTTGAGGAGCTAGATTTGACGGTGCGTTCAGCAAATTGCTTAAAATCAGAGAATATTCGTTACATCGGTGAATTGGTGCAGCGTACTGAGTCTGAGCTAATGAAAACACCAAACTTTGGTCGTAAATCATTAAATGAGATTAAAGAAAAATTATCTTCTTATGGTTACTCATTGGGTACGATCGTTGATGATTGGCCAAAAGAGTTGATCTAAAACTAACTAACGTTGGCTGAGCGTTAGTCGAAGCCAAATTCCCTCATGCGTGATATTTCCTGTTTGACTTGCCTTAGGATGTAACTTACAGCGATTATTAGGTGATCGTTTGATTGAGATTTAAATCCATTAATTATATTTTTTTATCTCGTTAGCTGTGGTAATTTAAAGACACTTTAAATCTAAAAAATCATCACATGCCATCATTAGCACAATCCAATCTTTTTTCACGTAAACTTCTCAAAGGCTGGCTTTTTTTCTCATTAGCGGGCATTTTCTTTTTGTATGAGTTTTTCTGTCGCGCTTCATTTGGCTCAATGAATGCGATCTTCGCCCATGATCTGCATCTAGATGCATTAACGGTCAGTAGTATTTCATCGGCATATTTTTTGGCATATTCCTTGATGCAATTGCCAGTGGGGATACTGATTGATCATTTTGGCGTGCGCAAGGTTGGTACTTTTGCGATTATTGTTACCGCACTTGGCGCTTTATTATTTAGCTTTGCGACAACGGCAATTATTGCTTGGGTTGGGCGTTTTGCCATTGGTTTGGGATCTGCTTTTGCTTTTGCAATGATGTTTAAAATTATTCTTGATTGGTTTCCGCATCAGCATCTTGGCGTAATGGGTGGTATGACGCAAATACTTGGAATGATTGGACCGATTTTAGCGGGAGCCCCTTTTGTGCTCATGCTTGTTATCACGGATAATGACTGGCGACTAATCTTTCATGGCGTATTTGTTGCTGGATGTATTTTGGCGTTGTTTTTCTTTTTATTTGTTAGAGATAAGTCTAAACATCAAGAGGATAAGACGGAAGTAAGTAGCAAGAGTGCATTAACAGTTAAACAAAAACTTGTGATGTTGATCAAAATAAAGCAGGTGTGGTTAATTGCAATCTTTGCTTTTTTTGTTTATCCAGCAGTTGAAGTGATTGGTTCAATGAGCGGTGTTGGTTATCTGCAGCATTTTTTTAGTCAAACAATATCTGCAAGTGCCGTATCATTTGTGTGGCTTGGTCTGGGTTTGGGCAGTCCATTGATCGGACTATTATCAGATAAGCTCGGCAGACGCAAGCAAGTGCTTTTAGCATGTGCTGTATTTGGTGTGGTTATTAGCTTGTTACTTAATTGGTTGGCTGTTGATAGCTATGTGATATTTTCAATCTTAATGTTTTTGCTTGGTGTGGCAGCGGGTGCACAAACCTTATCTTTTGCCATTATGATTGAAAATGTACCTACCTCATTAACGGCAACTGCTGTGGGATTTAATAATATGTTTGTGCTATTAGGGGCTTGGGCTGCGCAAAATGTCACAGGTATTGTGCTCAATCAATTTTCTAAAAATGGCGAGAGTATTAGTGTTCATGGCTATCAAGTTGCACTTACTATTGGTTGTACTTTGTTTTTTGCCATTGCTTTTGTCATTGGTTTGTTGACTGTCAAAGAAACTAATTGCAAACGTTTGTCGACTTTGCCGGAATAAAGCTTAGGACAACGGCAATAATTAACCCGATTAAGATAGGTAGTAAGGCGGTTTGAAACCCACCTAAGGTGTTAGCGCTACATTGATAAGCTGATTGATACCAACTTAAAATCCAACCGATGAAAGGTTGCAGTATGGGACCACCTAGACCAATAATAATCATATTGGTAAAGCCCATTGCCATGCCTTGAGCATCAGGGTGCGATAATTTCTCTATTGAGCCAAATGGCAGAATATAGGCACCTGAACCAAAGCCCATTAGGAAAAGCAAAATATTGCCAAGATAAAAGGGAATGGCAATATATAAAAGGACGATAAAGCTACTCAGGGCAATAAGGCTAAATAACTGCATAACATGGATACAGCGAATTTTGTTAGCAAGCCAGCCACTAGATGCAGCACCTAAGGCGGCACCAATAAAAATAAGTGCTGTAGCATGCGATGCCTGACTGCTTTGCTCAGGATAAAGCACTTGGATAAAGCCAATACTCCAAAGAGATGCAAAGGCGCTGATAATGGTGAAAATCAAACCGCCAAATAGGCTATAGCGCCATACATCAGCATTCTTTAATAGTGCCATGAAGTGCTTTAAGGTATGTGTTTGGCAGTTGCTTTGTTTGTCAACTTCACAGCATTCATGGGCATTTCCCTTGACGAAAATCAAAATCAAAGCAGCAAGAACCAAGCCGATAATAGCGCAAATAATCATCGCGGTGCGCCAGCCATAACCATTTATCGCATGCTCAAGAAAATAATCACCTGCAGCACCTCCAAGCATCCCCATCATTTCAATCAAGCCTGCGACAATAGTGAATTTCTTGGGAAACCAACGTGCAGCAAGATACATAGCGCATGCAACGCCTGGCGCACTTGCAATACCCATAATGATTCGAGAGATATTAGCAGTGGCAAAGCCTTCAGAAAAAGCGAATCCTAATGTGCTCAAACCTAAGATAAGCGCACCAATAAATAAGGTTTTCTTAGGGCCGAATTTATCAATGATAAAGCCAGATGGAATTTGCAAAAGAATATAAGGATAGAAAAACGCAGAAGATAAAAAGCCGATTTCAGTGAGGTTAATGCATAAATCACGCATTAATGTTGGCACCATTAAACTGGTTGAGCCTTGCAGTAGGAATTGGTAAAGCACAAAAAAGCCGCCAAGAAAACAAATCCAAGCGGCTAGTATATTGCGTTGTTTTTTGATCATAAGCTTATCACTAGCGCATTTTTTTATGCGCTTATTTATACTGAAAAACAGATCAAATGTCGAAGGATGTTTTGAGTTTTCAGTGAATGTTTTTACTTATGCTAGATTTTTATTAACTAATTCTGCAAGTTGGTAAGTAATCACATAATAAGCTTGCTCATCAGTAATATGAAACTGTTGATCTTGCGTATTAGCATTGATGTTTTGTGCAAGCATCATTGACAAGGTAACCATTAAACGTGCAAACATATTATCATCTTGTGCATTTTTGATGTTGTTATAATCTGCAGCTACTGGAATATTTGTTTGACCGTCTGTTGTTGTGGCTAATAGGAAGTTCAATGCACTTGTCGTATCGTTAAAACCAGATTTTTGTAATGCACTTTTCACCATATCCTGCAGCTGTTTAGGGATTAATTTAATTTCAATGGTTTTACCTAAAAACTTAAAGCTGTAGCTTAAGTTCAAGAAATCATTAATAGCGACATTAATATCGTTAGTTGTTTCAGATAATTGTTGAACTTTGGCGTTATTTTGTACATTTTGTAAGACTGAAATAACCATGTCTTTATTGATGCCGTAAACCGCGTCAATTGCCATATCACGTGCTTTATAGTAAATATCAAAAGCACTCATTGGAATGCTATAACCTTGCTTGTTTAGTTTTACGTAAAAAGCTTTGGTTTCATCAATGCTTTTACCTTTTTGTAAGACATTAACACCATTGACCGTCAGGTAATTTAATAAATAATTAAACGCATAAGCTTCTTGCTCGCCTGACTCACCGTTTAAGAAAGTAACACGGTGATCCCAGGTTAACTGTAATTGCTTATGTGCCTCTGTTAAGTATTGATCCATGATATCTAGTTTAGGATATGCAGTAATAGTATCTTGAAGCGCATCATTAAAACCAACGAAAAAACTGGTGTATGCTTCATTCAAGTCTGTTGATTTTGTGAATGCTTGATATTGTGGTACAACGATTGAAACTAAATTGGCTGTGTTGACAACAGAGGCAATATAGTTTTTTGCTTTGGCATTTTGTACTAATTTCTTAAGCTGTTGAATGTTTTCAGTGCCTTCTTGGTCTGAAAAGCTGACATCGTTGACATGTGTTACGGCATTGGCAACATCATCAGATGTTACATTTGTTGCAGCAAAAGCGCTTGTTGATATGAATAAAGAGCTTGCGATTAGTAGGCTTAGTTTTTTCATTTTTTTCTCCTTGTGTTTGTGTTGCAGGAAGAAATTTACCGTTTTTTGATCACCAGTGGAAATTAGTATTCCTAATAGGGATATTAGTTTTTTAAATAACTAGAACTTTTGCGCTAAAATCCTATGCGTATTTAGGCTTTGCTTGTGTATAATGACGTTACCTTTTTCCAAGTAAAGTAGTCATGAAATTTAATAAAATCACTGCATGTACACTTGCAATTTTAAGTATCAGCACGTTGGCGGGGTGCTCGTCAACCAGTCATTTTTTCCGTAATCGTGATTTTGATTACGCGCGTCAACCCGTTGAACAAAACAAACCATTGGAAGTACCAAAGTCCGTCTCAACAGATCCTAATATCCATCCAGCATTGGTGATTCCAGAAGGGCAAACGAGCTTTACAAAGAATCAACTGTCTCAGGCACAAAATGCGATGTTACCACCTAATTTCACATCGAATTATGATGTGAGTGCAGTTGAGCAAAAGCAGCTTTATGTTGTGACAGCGAAATTAAATTATGATAAAGACAATCAAGCTAAATTAGTCATTTACGAACCACATGCGGTGACATGGATGATTGTAGAGTCTGCACTAAAAGATAAGCTGTCTAATGTGGCAATTGAAAAAACAGATAAAGAGAATAGCCGCTTTGTGATCAAAGACAAAGCTTCTGGTGAGTCTTATTATGTATTTATTGCGCACGTTAAAAATGAATTTAGACGCGCTGAGTTATCTTTATTCACAATGGATGAAAAGCCAGCAGTTACCAAAGAAGCAACTAGCATCGTTGAGCAAATTCAAAAATCAATAGAAGGTCAAAAAGTCACTGAGGAAACTTTGGTTAAAGCCCAATTTGGCTTTATCAATAGTGAGAGTGGTTTGAAGTTCCAGCTTTATACTAAGGATAAGGTTGCCTCTATTGTATTTGTTGGTGATGAGAAATCAGCAAGAAAGACCTTGGAAAGCGCGTTAAAAGCAGCAGGCTATAAGTACGTTGCCTATGATGCTAAAGAACAGACTATTCTGTTTGAAGATAACAAAGATCAAAGCTATTTGTTGTATCTGTACCCATATACACAAAACGGCTCGATCTTTAGTGATATGAGTAATTGGCGTAATTTCTTCAGAGAAGAGCAACACCAGTTAAGAGTTTCATTGTTTGATACCAAACAAGTGTTGATTCCAGTGGATAAGGCAAAGCCAATTTTAGCGGCAATTGCATCGCACATCCCGCTTAAATAACACCTAAATAGCTAGAAAGTAAGAAGAGGATAATGAAAATGGTTAAAGAGTTGATATACCAAGGAAAGGCCAAGTCTGTTTACCAAAGTGATGATGCCGATCATGTTATTATTGAATATCGTGATGATGCCACAGCATTTAATGGTGTTAAAAAAGAAGCGTTAACAGACAAGGGGCGTGTTAATAATCTTTTTAATGCTTATATTATGCAAAAACTTGAACAAGAAGGGGTTAAAACGCACTTTGTCAAAACGTTAAACGATAATGAAAGTTTGATGAAGCGCCTTGAAATGATCCCTGTTGAATGTGTTGTGCGTAATTATGCAGCCGGTGGAATTTGCAAACGCTTAGGTCTGGAAAAAGGCATGAAATTTGAGAAGCCGGTGTTTGAATTCTTTTTAAAAGATGATGCATTGGGTGATCCAATGATTAATACATCACATATTTTAAGCTTTAATTGGGCAACTGCGTCAGAGATTAAGTTTATGCGTGAAGCTACTTTCAAAGTAAATGATATTTTATCTAACGTTTTTGATGATGCAGGTTTATTGCTAGTTGATTATAAGCTTGAGTTTGGACGATTTAAAAATGAGATCCTATTAGGGGATGAGTTCAGTCCAGATGGTTGTCGATTGTGGGATAAAGAAACAAAAGAGGTGTTTGATAAAGATCGTTTTCGTCAAGATCTAGGTGATGTGATTGGTCACTATAAAACGGTTGCTAAACGTATTGGGTTGATTTTATAAGCTCTGATTAATCGTCAAACTGTTTGTTTTCGCGTTCATAAGAAATTTCAACTAATTTATCATTAACAAATTTAAGTTTGGTTTTGTTTTCGATGGAAGCAGTTGCTTCAGGTGTTTTATAAAATAGCGTTGTATTATTATATTTCTTAGAGTTTCTAGTATAGCTAGCCTCACCACAGGTTTTAGTGATTTCGGCTTGACTTTGCCCCAAGGTTAACGCTGAACCATTACAGTTTAATTGAATATCAGGTGTGGATGCTTTGCTCTCTGTGGCAGCATGAACGCTAGTACTGGCAAAGAAAAAGCTTGTTGGAACAAACAATAAAAAAGCTAATTTTTTCATAAATATTCTCCTTAGTTCATTGAATAGTGCGGGGCACTTCTAAGCGTAGAATATCATTTTAATTCGTCAAGGTTTTTATTGTAAGGAAGTCCTAATACTGCACATTGCTGATATGCGTAATCAGCAATCATTTGACCAAAAAACTGTAGGCGCCATCCATTATTTAGTTTATTGGCTCCTATATGTTTAGGATTAATCAGCTTCTGATAAAGAAAATGTTTTAACTCTTGCTTTGATGAGATCAATGCCATTGGCAGTTGTTGTTTTTCAGCGGCCTCAGTGAGATGCTCAAAGCATAATTGTAATAGATCTTTATTAATCTTTATACGAGTGCGTTCGACAAGACTGCTCTCATAGTCAAAATCGGTTGATTGTAGTACTTGGATGATTTGATCTCCAAAGCGCTGCACTTTCTTGTGCGATAGAATATGCCTATCAATAATAGTCTGTATATCAGGAGGACTGAATTTAGCTAAGTTGACAAGCTCTTGATCTGAAAGCACATAACGCGTCACCCAGTTTCTATTTTGTGCATAGGCTTCGCGCCAAATTGATAATTGGATTAAATGTGTGCGGGCAGATGCATTTAAGCGTGCAAGGTGATGCTTAAATTTTAAGGGCGCATCCTGTGTGTTATTGAAATGCGTCTTTTGGATGAAATGCATTTCTTCTTCAAAAGCCTTAAGCCATGGCGTGTATTTAAGCTTATCGGTTAGTAATTGTTGACATTGAATTAAAGAGATAACATCGGATGTGGCATAGGCTATTTGTGCACTAGATAAAGGGCGTTTACGCCAGTCAGACATTTTCTCATCTTTGTTTAAATCATCAAATCCTAAATGAGTTAGCGTGTTACTCAGTGATAATTGATGATCATGACCTAGAAATGCCATGGCAACTTGTGTGTCGAATATGCCGTTAAACTCACAATGTAAGTAATGTCTCAAAATCTTGATGTCATTTTCAGATGCATGCATGATTTTCAGTATGTGCTTATTTGCAAACAGCGGATTGAGTAATTGTAAGTTAATGTCAGCTGATAAAGCATCGATCAAATAGATATGATCGATTGTGGCAATTTGAATAAGGCATAATTCAGGATAATAGGTGTTACGCCAATAAAACTCAGTGTCTACTGCAATCATTGGTTCTGCCATAAGTAGTGGCATAATGTGTTGTAAATCATTACTATTTGTAATCATTGAGGGTGACTGTCATCTCACAAATGCCTTATCTTACAAACAAAAGGCAGAAATACAAGTAAAATAAGCTCAAATTGCTACAGCAACATTGGGAATTTTGCGCTATACTATGGTCAAAGTCTCACAAGTGAGTATGCGTATTAATCAATGTCGGCTTTAAGCTTTTGACTTAAAACGTTTAAGCTAAAGCACAAAGTAGATAGGCGTATTTCCTTAAGAGGTGACCTAAAACATGGGAGCAAGGTAATGATAAGAGTGCTTTTGGTTGATGATCATGATTTGGTAAGATTAGGGATTAAGAAGCTGCTCAGTGATGTCCATAATATTGAGATTGTCGGTGAAGCAGCCAGTGGTGAGGAGGCAATTACGTTAACTTCTAAACTGTTACCGGATGTCATTTTGATGGATGTTAAAATGCCTGGTATGGGCGGTTTGGAGGCAACAAAACGCATTGCCAAGACCTATCCGCAGATTAAAATTTTGGTTGTGACTGTTTATGGTGAAGAACCTTATCCAACACGCGTATTACAAGCAGGCGCTTCTGGGTATATGACTAAAGGGGTTAGCATCGATGAGATGATTCAAGCGATCAAAACAGTGTATGCCGGAAGACGTTATTTATCACCTGAAGTTGCGCAACAACTTGCTTTAAAACATTTAAGTCATGATGATGAATCACCATTTGATGTGTTATCAGAGCGGGAAATGCAAGTCTTAATCATGATCACAAGTGGTCAAAAAGTCAATGAAGTAGCAGATCAGCTATGCTTGAGTCCAAAAACGGTTAACAGTTATCGCTATCGCTTATTTGAGAAGCTAGATATTGATAGTGATGTTGAATTAACGCATCTGGCAATTAGGCATAAGTTGATTGACCTTGAGAGTAACAAAGAATAATCCCTTTTAATTTCCTCTTATCTATCATTATATGTTTCATCCAGATAATTCTGAAAATGCTAATCAAGTATTTGATCTAGATTCCTTTTTAAAACATTTAACAACGCATCCTGGCGTTTATCGCATGTATGATAAAGCGCATACAATCTTATATATTGGTAAAGCCAAAAATCTCTATAAACGTGTTAATAGTTACTTTAAAAAAGGTGCTAAAGACATCAAAACACAGACTTTAGTTGAGCAAGTCGCATTTATTGATGTCACGGTGACACCTAGTGATTATGATGCTTTCTTATTAGAAAGTGCACTAATTAAAAAGCATAAACCTAAATATAATATTCTATTTAAAGATGATAAAAGTTACCCATATCTGCATCTAAGTGATCATCTATTTCCAAGGTTGTCTGGTTTTCGTGGCAAGCCGCGCAAGGCAGGGCAGTTTTTTGGACCCTTTGTCTCATTATCATCAATGAAAGAAACATTGATTTTACTGCAAAAGCTTTTTCCTATCAGGCAATGTGAGGATAGTTATTTTAACCATCGCTCACGTCCTTGTTTGCAGTATCAAATTAAGCGCTGTAGTGGTCCTTGTGTTAGTAAAATCAGCATTGAAGATTATAAAATGCAAGTTGATCTTCTGGCGAAATTTATGCGTGGCAAGCTTACCCCTGTATTGGAAGAAATCTCACAAAAAATGCAAGATGCCGCCAATGACGAAGACTTTGAGCTTGCCGCGCAGTTACGTGATCAATTAGCGCTACTGACCAAGTTACAGCAGCAGCAATTTTTGGATAAATTGAATAATAAACGTTTGCATGTGCTGGGTATTTTACAAGAAGCCGATAAGGTTTGTATTACATTGGTCAATATTGAGCAAGGTAAAGTAGCAGATGATAAACATTGGTTTATTAGTCAAAATGGCAGCACGTTGACGGATATTTTAGAGGCTTTCTTATCACATTACTATTTGGCAGAACCACGAACAATTTGGCCTGAAGAGGTTATTTTGCCCAAGGAGATCAATATATCAGAGTCGCTACTTATAAGTATTGCACAAAAGGCTGAACGACATATTAAGTGGATCACAGAAGCGATAGCTGATAATGCCAAATGGCAGAAACTTGCTTTAATCAACGCGCGCCAAAAATTACAGATGAATTTGCAATCTAGGCAGCATTTTGTCAAACGTTTTGAAGCTTTGGCAAAGTGGCTTGATACCCCAGAGATTAAACGCATTGAATGCTTTGATATTAGCCACCATCAAGGTGAAGCGACAACTGCTTCATGTGTTGTCTTTGATCAAAATGGCGCGCTTAAATCTGCGCATCGACGTTATAATATTGAGGGTATTACCCCTGGAGATGATTATGCGGCGATTGCGCAAGCCGTTACAAGACGTGTTGAATCAGGAATAGAGGCAAATAATCTGCCTGATGTGATGATTATCGATGGTGGCAAGGGGCAGATCAAAAAGGTTGAAGACATATTGTTGCAATATAATCAGCAGCATAATATTAAACTATTGAGCCTTGGTAAGGGTGTTGAGCGAATCAGTGGTAAAGAGGATATTTTTCAAGGTTTTGATGATGAAGTGTATCATTTGCCAGAGCATGATTTAGCCTTTTTGTTGTTAAGACAAATTCGTGATGCAGCACATGATTTTGCCATCAAAGCGCAGCGCAAAAAACTAGCAAAACGCCAAACTGAATCCATACTTGAATCGATTGAAGGGGTGGGTAGCAAACGTCGACAAGCACTTTTGAGGCACTTTGGTGGTTGGCAAGAGCTATCACGTGCTTCAATTGATGAGATCGCAAAGGTCAAAGGTATTAGTCCTAAACTTGCTGATCATATATGGCATGCGTTTCGTTAATAGGTATAATTACTTTTTGAATAACTCAGCATGCGAACCAGTCCGAGCAAGCCTTAAAAGTTTAACATTTCCATCATGCACTTTATAAATCAACAACCAATCAGGCGTAATATGACACTCTCTGTAGCCTCGCCAGTTGCCAACTAACTCATGATCACGAAACTTTTTAGCTAGTGGCGTTTCATGTTGTAATGAGGTGATCACAGCATTAAGCTTGCTTTTATCTCTGCCTTGTTTAATTATCTTTTTTAGGTCTTTTTTGAATTGCGTTGATAGTTCAAGTTTAAGCACCTGTTATATCACTCCATACGTCATCCATAGAGTTATAGTGATGTCCTTTACCTGATTCAAGTTCATTGAGTGCGTTAAGTGTTGTGGTGTTTGGAATTTTAACCTCAAAGGGTAACCCTTTATGCAGACATATCTGTGTATAGAAAAGCCGAATAGCTTCAGCTGTGGATAAGCCAACATCATGTAGTATGGTTTCTGCTTGATGTTTAAGTGTTGGTTCTATGCGCGCATTAATTGTTGCTGCTTTATTCATTGGACCACCTAAATGTTTGAATGTTGTGTGTTATTGTAAGACACATGTTTTACATTGTACAGGTTGAATTTGAAAATTCGTTATTAGTCGGTCGAATTAAAAACTGGATGTTGTTATGCTTTAATATACTCATCGGCTTTAGCTAACCAGCGCGTTATAATCGGATCAATTGCTTTTGGATATTTCTTTATAAGATCATCAGCAATAGCGGTAACTTCATCAAATAGATTTTGATGTTGACTTAAATCCGCTACCTTAAATTGAATATCACCGGTTTGGTTTTTGCCAAAGATATCCCCTGAGCCCCTAAGTTTCAAATCCTCCTCAGCAATGATAAAGCCATCTTGGGTTTGGCGCATAAGCTCTAAACGCTTTTTGGCAGTGAGTGATAAAGGGGATTGATACAGTAAAATACAATTACTTTCTTTGTGTCCGCGTCCAACGCGACCACGCAATTGATGCAGTTGTGATAAGCCTAAGCGCTCAGCATTATCGATAATCATAATATTGGCATTGGGCACATCAACACCGACTTCAATCACAGTGGTTGCAACCAATATATCTAATTCATGCGCTTTAAACTGCTGCATAATAAGTGTCTTTTCTTGTGCTTTCATCTTACCGTGAATAAGACCAATGCGTGCGCTTGGTAGCATTTCTTTGATCGTTTCAAAGAGTGATTCAGCGTCTTGCAATGTCACTAACACTTCGGATGATTCAATTAAAGGGCACACCCAATAGGCTTGTCCATTGGCATTGATATGTGCTTGAAGTTTATTGATTAGCACTTGCTTTTTATTTTGATTTAACACACTGGTCGTGATTGGTTTGCGATTAGGCGGTAACTCATCAATGATCGATAGATCAAGATCACCATATATGGTCATCGCCAATGTTCGTGGAATAGGGGTTGCTGTCATCACAATTTGATGCGGCTGCCAGTTATTATTAGCGGATTTATCAATTAATGCCAAGCGCTGCTCAACGCCAAAACGATGTTGCTCATCAATGATCACCAATCCAAGTTTAGGATAATCAATATTTTGTTGAAATACTGCATGCGTGCCAACAATTACACAGTTGTGTTGTGTATTTATTATCTCAAGCGCGTTTTTACGTTCTTTTGCAGTCAATTTTTGAGCGATAAACACAACGGGGATATCGAAAGTACTAAGCCAGTTACTTAGGTTTTGATAATGTTGCTCTGCCAAAATCTCTGTGGGTGACATCATCACTGATTGTAAATTATTGGCAGCAGATTGAATTAAGCTTGCAGCGGCAACAACGGTTTTACCTGAACCGACATCACCTTGAATAAGGCGAGAGCATGGTTTGGGTTCGACCAAGTCAGCAAAAATCTCAGCAATAACACGCTCTTGGGCTTTGGTTGGGGCAAAAGGCAACTGATTAATGAACTTATCAAGTAATTTGGGCTTAATTTTTATCTTTGCAAATGGTGTCGATTGATTGGTTAAGCGTACCTTTTTAGCATTAAGATTATGTGCTAGCATTTCCTCAATCGCTAAGCGATAACGTGCGTGTGTGACGCGCTTAATCGACTGCTCAAAGTTATTGTTTTGTGGGAAATGAATCTCCATTAAAGCGTTATTAATATCCATAAAGCCACGGGCTTGCAAAATCTCAGTAGGCAGCAGTTCTTTAAAAGATATCGATGATCTAATTTGACTTATCAGTTTATGAATAACTGTCGAGCTTATACCTTCAATTGTTGGATAAATGGCAGTGATCTCGCCAGTTAATGCTTCATTTGTATCATTGATAATTTGCCATTCAGGATGGATGACTTCAATGCCGTGATGGGTATGATTGATCTCACCAAAGCAGCGAATAATTTTACCCTTTTGCAGTAGCTTAGTTTGATTGGGATAAAACTTAAATAAATGCATTTTGCACATGCCGCTGTCATCAGAGAAATAGCAGTTGAGATGCTTCTTGCCAAAGCCGTTGATATTTACTTGGCGAATAACGCCAGATATTTGCTGTTTTTGTCCTGAGATGGTACGTCCAATCGGTGTGATGGTGCGTCGATCTTGATAATCTTTGGGCAAATGGAGTAATAAATCCCATAGCGTATGAATGTTAGCTTTATTAAGCTTTGCTAATGTTGATTGTCCAATGCCTTTTAAGCTTGCCAGATCTATACTCATGCACTTACCTAAAGAACGAACCGAGTTTATTATTTAAGGCATTTGTCAGAGCCTTTTCAATAATAGGTTGTAAGTTTTTTTGCAGTTGAGTTTGATTAATGGCAGCACTAAATTGCTTGTCTTGATAGTTTAGGCTGTATGGGATAGTCAAGCTTGGGGTGCCTTTAATATGAATCGAAAGTGGATAGTTTAACTCGTGTGTGTTTAAATTGATTTGGCCATAGCCTGTGACCGTAAATTCGGGGGCTTGCCACTTAATAGCCGTCGTCTTAAGTTGATTATTATCAACAGTGCTTTGAATGCTAAGTTGTTTTAATTGCGTGCTTTTTTTTGGATCAGCAATGAGTTTGTCTTTAGCAAGAAGCGGTAGTAGCTGAGATTTCAATGTTTGAAAGGCGCTACCAATACCGTCACCTTGATCAACAGCACTTAATAGATTGTGCGTTGAAGAAGCAATGGCATTAAGATCAATACCAGTAAGATTAGCACTTTGGGCATTAACATTAATGTCTGCTTTTGCTGCTGAGTCATTGTGTGAGAAAGCAAAATTAAGTGCAAATGAATTTAAATCTAATTTGAAACCATTAAGATTCATTATTTGCGCTAATGCAAGATGAGGCGCTGTAAATTGTCCTTTAAACGAAAGCTTAGGTTTGAGTATGATTTGGCTAATATTACCCATTAGTAGCTGATCATTGATTTTCAGGCGAATATGATCAATATTGTTGAGCATATTATTATTGTTTAGATAAATACTGGGCACTTTAAGGCAAGCGGGTAATCTATTAAGCGTGGTTTGTATGCTTAAATCGGTAATTTCAGTGCTGTTAGGGTGTGGGGTTAGCGTTAATTGAATATTTAACTGCTTGATATCGTTCGTTAACTCCGTGCTGATGCTATAGCGTTGATGTTTTTCGATAATATTCAAAAGGGGGGCTTTAAACTGTTGGTGTGCAGCCCTAATCTCACCGTTTTGTAGTGTCAAAGATTCAAAAGGATTGCTCGGATGAATGAAAAAGTCTAGCGGATTAATCTTGATCGTTGCGTTTTGCCAGTGACTATTAAATGTGCCATTTTGCGCATTAATGGTGACTTCTTTGGCATTAAGTTGCATTGATTTTAGCGAGAAATCCAGTGGTCCATTAAGTATAATGTGGATATTGGGGTCATTATTTATTTTGTTATTAATCCAGTTTTTATAGTCATTGGGATTGAAAATAAATATCAACCAGATCAATATTAATATAATTAACAGCGTAATAAGAGCGGCAATACTAAGTAAGAGTTTTTTAATCACACATATTCCTTCGTAAAAGATGTCAAAATTAACGCAGAAAAACCATAATTCTATTTGGCTTCATGCATAATGTTTCTTATTATGTTGGGAATTATTTTAACGAATATTTACATAGCGCCAAGCGGATTATGACAAAAAGATTTATAAAACTATTTACATTACTTATTCCTATGACCTTATTAGTAGGTTGTGGGCAAATGGGACCTTTATATTTGCCTACGGCAGACACTGCTAATGCGGCAAAGTCTACTGAAGCCTCTAGTGCAGCAAAAACAAACGCAACAGCAGCAGATTCTACAGATACTAGTAGTAATGATAAGGCATCTAACAAAGCAGTTGATAAAACAGATGACAGGGATAAAAATAAGCAAAGTGATCAAGACAATACAACGTTATCATCGAGTAATGACCAAGCGGAGGCTGATGATGTACAAACTAAGCAAGATATAGAAGGCGCAGAGAATCAGCAAGATCAGCAGAGTTCAGATGGTCTGCAAAATTAAAGCGAATAAAAGGTAAAGAAAATAAAAAATAACTGGAGTGAACAATGACAAAAAAGCTAACTTCTTTAGCTGTATTGATAGGGGCGCTTAACGTAACAGCAGTTTATGCAATGAACTCTGATGATGCACAGACCATGGCGCAAAAATATCGAGCATTAGCACAAAGCTATGAAGATTTAGCCAAACATTATCAGGCAATTGCTGATGCGGGTAGTCCTAAAGCTAATCCAAGTGATAAAGCACAAAGCGCAAAAACAAGTGCAGTTACACAAAAAATGGATAGCTCCGTTGCGGATGCCAAAGTCCCAGTCGCCAGTGACGCAGTACTTAGTCCGTGGGGTGACGCATTGCAAAAGCAGAAAAAATCAGCAGTTCAGTCAAAGCAGGCATCGAAATCAAGTGCCGATACTACGGCAACATCACAGGCAAAATCTACGTCGTCACTTAATAGTCTAAATCTGCCAGAAGGTATTGCCAATGATGATGCCCTGTCGCAGAAGAAACCAAACATAGCGGTAGCAGATCCTTGGAAGGGAACGAGCTTTGGTTTAGGTGGAAGCATTGTCACAGGTAACTCTGCGGCAACGAATTATAATGCCAATGCCAATATTAGCTATAGCCCAATTATTCCATGGCAAAATACATTGGTGATGAGTTACTTATATAATCGTGATGATATGCCCGATGGTAAAGGAGTTAAAACCAATAAGTTTCAAGCAACAGGTAAAACTTCATGGAATTTTGATAAGAATAATGGTGTTTATGCACGGGTCAATTACTTGAATGACCAACTTGATACGTATACTTATATTTTATCAGAGTCAGTAGGTTATCAGCGTCAATTATATAGTAATAATACCATGAGCTTAATTGCGACGGTTGGTCCAAGTTTAACGCAGCAAAAAGTCAAAGATACTGGTGAGTTTTCCAACGCACTTGGTGCGCAGGGTGGACTTGATTATGTCTGGAACTTTACCGATAGCTCGAGCTTCAAACAAAGCTTCTTAGTAAACTGGACAGCTGATGATGCAACAACCTATGAAAGTAATAGCACATTATCTACAGAAATATACAAAAATTTGATTTTACAATTAGGCTTTAAGGTCAATGGTAGTAGCTGGGCAAGTGCTAATAAAAAACGCGTTAATACGACAACATCAACAACGATTGCATATTCTTTTTAATTGTATTCACATTGCAAACCATTGGTTATGACCATGTTCTTGCCCACTTCGACTGTGTGAGCGCTGGCTGAGCGTAAGTCGAAGCCTTTATTGAAGCTCAACTTATCTTTGCATTATTAATTTGTGCATTGTTATTAGTTGAGGAAGATGATGATTGTGCTTCAGATGCATCACTAGATGGCTCATTATATTTATCAAGTGTAATACTTTGCATTTGCACGATAATACTACTCGCTACTTGTGATTGTAGGGTGTTGTATATTTGCTGCTGTTGGCTATTGTTACTCAGCTGTTGTGTTGCATTCGTTGTATAAGTTTGTTGTGCTGAGTTACTTTGATTTTTGAGGATAACTTGGTTTTTGTTATTTAAAATATCATAACTCACGGTATAACTCATGATGTAGTCATTAGAAGATGCGCCACCGGTGATACCCACTAAGCGACTACTTTGTGCAGCAGATTTAATGTGAATAATAATATTGGCTTCTTTGGCGGAAGTAACAATATCAGCACCGGTTGAGGTGACAATGGAGCTTAATGCGTTAATAAAGCCAAATTCACTGCCGTTATAGCTGATATATACTTTTTGCATAAACTTAGGCATGCCTTCATTCCAGCCGCGTAAGTGAAAGCCGCAGCCGTAAAGCAAAGTAATAAACAGTGCGATAAGCAGTAACTTTAGATTAAAGGTTTTAAAGCGTAAATACTGCATCATTCATTAGGCTCCAATCACTAGATTCATTAATTTTTTCGGCACGTAAATTGCCTTTTTAATGGTTTTACCTTCAAGGAATTTACTCACGACGTCATCGGCAACAACCATAGCTTCAATCTCCTTGGCAGTAAGTGTGCTTGAGACATCCATCTTGGCACGCAGTTTACCATTGACTTGTACGACTAAGGTGAAGTTGTCACTGATAAGTGCCTGATTATCGATTTGTGGGAATCCGGCATTTAAAATATCATCGCCAAAGTGAAGCTCTGACCACAAAGCTTGTGCAATGTGTGGAGTAAATGGCGCTAATAAACGCAGCAAAATGCTTACACTTTCAGTAATAACGGTACTATCTGAGGCGTTTTGCAAGCTATTAAAGATCTTCATGCACGCTGAAACAACCGTATTAAACTGCATCTTATCAAAGTCGAAAAGCGCCTGTTTTAATACGCTATAGATTTCAAAACGCGCCTTTGTATCATCGTTACTTAATTTATCAAAGCTTAATGTGCTTTGTGGGTTAATCTTGTCATGGTTGTTATGAATATAGCTCCATATTTTCTTTAAGAATCTGTGTGCGCCTTCCACACCTGAATCAGACCACTCAAGTGATTGCTCAGGAGGAGCGGCAAACATACTAAATAAACGCACGGTGTCAGCGCCATATTGCTCAATCAAAGTTTGTGGGTCAACCGTGTTGCCTTTTGACTTGGACATTTTGGCACCGTCTTTAAGTACCATGCCTTGTGTTAATAGGTTGGTAAATGGCTCGCTGCTTGTTACAAGACCGGCGTCACGCATCAATTTGTGGAAAAAACGGGCATATAATAAGTGCATGATCGCATGCTCAATACCGCCAATGTATTGATCTACTGGCAACCAGTAGTTGGCTTCATCATCGAGCATTTTATCAGCAGTTGGGCAAGTGTAGCGTGCGTAATACCACGAAGATTCCATAAAAGTGTCAAAGGTATCTGTCTCGCGTGTTGCCTTGCTGCCACAATGTGGGCAGGTTGTTTGGTAGAACTCAGGCATGATCTTAAGAGGAGACGTGGCACCGGTTAATGTGACATCTTGAGGTAATTTGACAGGTAAGTTTTCTTCTTTTTCAGGAACAATGCCGCAGTGATCACAATGAATCATGGGAATAGGGCAGCCCCAGTAACGTTGGCGCGATACACCCCAATCGCGAATTCTAAAGTTGGTGGTGATCTCGCCTGTGTTATTGCTAATTAAATGCTCAGCAATTTTGTTGAAAGCCATCTTGAAATCAAGACCATCAAATGGACCTGAGTTAATCAAAGTGCCTTTTTCAGTAATTGCGCCTTTACTAAGATCGGTATTACCCTCAGTAGTCTCAATGACTTGTTTTAATGGAATGTTATACTTATGGGCAAATTCCCAGTCACGCTCATCATGTGCTGGAACTGACATCACAGCACCTGTGCCATAGCTCATTAAGACAAAGTTAGCAATCCACACTTCAACTTTGTCACCTGTAATGGGATGTGTCGCATAAAAAGGCGTTTTAATGCCAAGCTTTTCTTGGGTAGCAAGGTCAGCTTCCATGGTTGACGTCTGTTGACATTGTTTAATAAACTCAGCAATCTCAGCATTATCTTTAGCTGCTTGTAATGCCAGTGGATGCTCTGCAGCAATTGCCAAATAAGTAACACCCATTAACGTATCAGGACGTGTGGTAAAAACATCAAGTTTTGTGCCATTGACATCAAAGGTTACCGTTGTACCTTCAGATTTTCCAATCCAATTGTTTTGCATGATTTTAACGGCATCGGGCCAACCTTTTAGTTTGTCTAGATCTTGCAAAAGTTCATCGGCATAGTCAGTGATTTTAACAAACCATTGTGGAATCTCTTTTTTCTCAACAAGTGCGCCTGAGCGCCAACCGCGACCATCAACGACCTGTTCATTGGCAAGAACGGTTTGATCCACGGGATCCCAGTTTACTACTGAATTTTTGCGATAGACTAAGCCTTTGTTGTAAAGCTCGATAAAAAACCATTGCTCCCACTTGTAATAACTATCATCACATGTTGCAAGCTCGCGATCCCAGTCATAGCCAAAACCTAAAGATTGTAATTGCTTTTTCATATAAGCGATATTGCTATATGTCCAATCAGCGGGTGCTTTTTGATGTTTGATCGCCGCATTTTCAGCGGGCAAACCAAAGGCATCCCAACCCATTGGTTGCAATACATTTTTACCAAGCATACGTTGATAGCGACTAACGACATCACCAAGGGTATAATTACGAACGTGTCCCATATGTAATGTGCCGCTAGGGTAAGGCAGCATTGACAGGCTATAAAACTTTTCTTTGCTGGTATCTTTAACAGCTTTAAAAGATTGATTATTTTGCCAGAAGGCTTGGATGTGTTTTTCTAATTGGGTGAAATCATAAGTTTGTTGCATTCTATTATCCAATTTTATGTTCTAAGTAGCGGGTAAAAGTATTTACTAAATTGCCAGTATGTTAGCGAAATTTTTAAGAAACGACTAGTGTCAATAGTGTTTATCTTGCGTTACTGTTATTAATGCTTTAACTTTTATGGCGCGGAGTCTAACTATTAATGTTTGCATTACTAAGGTTTAAGGCTAAAATATGGATATAGTCATTATAGGTGGTCATTTTTTATGAGTAAGCAGATTTCTAAATCAAATTTTAAAACACATGCTTTAGAGTGTTTCCGTACAATAGAAAAAACGGGACAGCCATTTATTATCACAAATCATGGTAAGCCATCATTAATGGTCTCATTAATAAAAAAGAAAGTGCCTTTGGATGTATTGAAAGACTCAGTAATGAAATTTGAGGATCCAACTAAACCGGTGGCAGATAATGATTGGGATCTGGCATAAATGGATATTGTCTTGGATACGCATATTTTAGTTTGGTGGGTTGACGGTAACGATAAGCTAAGCACTAAAGCAGTAAAGGTTATTAATAAGGCTCAGCAAGAGAAAAGTCGAATTCTATTATCGTCGATTACAGCATGGGAAATTTGTATGCTAATTAACAAAGGGAGGTTGAGTCTACGTATTGATATTAGAAAATGGCTTGAAACAGTGCAGATGATAGATTGTGTTGAGTTTGTCCCAGTTACCAATGAGATAGCAATGACTTCGACATCTTTACCAAATTTTGATTATCATAAGGATCCTGCTGATCGTATGATTATTGCAACTGCAAGTATTTATGGCGCAACATTAATAACAGCGGATGAAACAATACGTAGTTATGAGCACGTCAGAACGCTCTTTTAAAATAAACAACTTAAGGAAACAAGATGAAAGGAAAATATATAGCATTATTAGCTTCAATGTCTGTAACTGCCAGTATCGGGCTATCACAAGCAGTCACTGATCAAGCTTCAGTGAAGTCGTATAATGATCAAACAATTGCTACAATGCATAAAGCACAAAATCTGTATTCGCCCATTGGCTATTGGTTGCAGTATACCGATGATGGCAAACAAGCACAGTCAATTTTACAAGTTTACAAAGGTAAAGATGGCAAACTTGAGGGTAAGATTATTGTGCCTTTTGTAAACATTGTTGATGATAAAAAACAAGTGCCTGACGTATCCTGTAAAAAGTGTGGTAAGGGTGACGAAAATGGTTATAAGTTTGACTATTCAAGCTATCCAAACAATCAAGTACAAGGCTTGAAAATGATGTGGAGTTTTAACAAGGATGGTGACAAGGATGGAACAGATGGCGCGTTATATGAAGATGGTTCAATCTTGGATCCATCCAGTGGCAAAGTCTATAGTTGCAAGATTCAAACACAAGAAAATGGCAAGAAACTTTATGTGCGTGGTTATGTCGGTTTCTCATTATTTGGACGTACACAATATTGGTACCGTATTGATCAAAAAGATGCATTGCAATGTGCTAAGGTCTGTGGCTTAACCAAGGATGGACATTATGCTTATGCCGATAAAACAGGAAAAATTACCAATGAGAAGTTGTGGCAACAATGTTCAATGATTAATTTAAAGGGCAATGGTCTGTGTGATTTTGGGGCTTAGCTGTAAAGTTAATAGACAAAAACTAAAATATATATGTTTGCACAATAAATACAATTTGAAAGTAAGGTTTTTTTTCAATAGAATCTCGTTTGAATTTTGGATTCTAAGGATTATGGAGTGAATACAATGAATATGAAACAAAAGTTAAAAACCAAATCAATTTATATGCTACCGGCATTGCTATCTGTTGGCTTATTAGCCGGCTGTGCAAGCTCTGGCAATAATGTTAGCTATGTAGATCCGCAAGGTGTCGATACGACATCGATTAATTTCAACTCAACAGACTTGCAAACGACAACGCAAAAAATGGTTGGGGGTATGTTAGCCTCTCCTGCCATTGCGCGCATTACTGCAGGTGGTAAGCAACCGGTTGTATTCTTTAGTACGATTAAAAACGAAACAGCTGAGCATATTAATACAGGTATGCTAGCGAATACGGTTTCGACTGAGATTATCAATAGTGGTAAGTTTCAATTCACCGATATGTCGCAAGTCAAACACATGAAAGAGCAGATGGATTATCAATCACAATCTGGCATGGTTGATCAAGCAACAGCAACAAAGATGGGACAGCAAATTGGTGCACAATATATGATTTACGGCAGCATTGCCGATATGCAGTCGATGAATAGTGATCAGCAATCTTTATTCTATTTAATTACCTTAAAAATGATTGATCTTAAAACCGGCATTATTACATGGCAAGATCAAAAACAAATCCGCAAAGTACAAAAGCGTAGCTCTTTTGGGTGGTAGTCTATTAATAAATATTGATTAGATGTTTTTTGGGCTCTCGGATCAAGCTAGGGAGTGATCATGAGTTGTCATATTTGGATGTGATCTAAATATCTAGTATTGCCAATAACTATTGTTTAGGTGCTGCATTTTCTAAAATAAATAACTGGAGTTACGCACTTTGGGAAAAACTATGATTTTATAAACACCCTGTCAGCCTAGGGCTGCCACCCCTCTTGCAAAGAGGGGAATTAGGCAAAGGTGATTTTATTCCCCTCTTTACAAGAGGGGTGCCGAGCTTGTGAGTCGGGGTGTTGTAATAGAAAAAGTGCGTAACTCCAGTAAATAAGGACTTTTATGAAACTAAAAGCAATTGCTGCCACTTTATTTATGGTGGCAGGTATTAATGTATATGCTGCACAGCAAAATCAAGTAACTACAGACGTAGGTGCAAGTGGTGCAAAAACACCGGCAAAAGTCGAAAAGACGTCTGTTGAAGGTACAATAAATCAAGCGGCTGCTAAAGATACAGCTATTTCAGAGAAAGTAGGACAAGATGATCGTACTGCTCAAGAAGTCATTATGGATAAGGTGGGCGCCTATATTGCTAGTAATGGCTTGAATTTTAATAACGAAGATACGCGAGTGTATTCTGCCTACGCTAAAGTGGCTAAAAGTGATAATGATAATAACGTGATGAATGCAACGACTTTGCAGCTTGCATTTCAAGAGGCGATGTTAAAAGCGCAAGCTGAACTGGTAAACAGTGTGGTTAGTAAGAACTTAACCAAAATAGTATTTGAGAACCATCAAGATGACAGCTCAAATAAATATGACATTGACAATGATCAATTGCCCGGAGGTGGTGATGGTTTTTGGAGTACGATGAGCTCCTTGTATCATAAGTATATTGCGATAAAGAGTAATGATTTAGACAAACAGTTAGCAAAACAAGGTGTTGACGCTGAGAAAATTGCTCAAGATCCGATGCTTAAAAAACAAGTAGCATTTCAAAAGATGTTGATTGAAGCGTATAAAAACGCTTATCTAGAGGTTGCAGGTTTGTTGCCGTTAAAGACATTTGTCGTGACTAAAGATAATCAGCAATATGTTGCAGTTATTGCGTTATATTCTGAGAAAATAAGGACTTTGGTGACGGATGTTAAATCAGGTAAAGCATCATCAATACATTATCAAAAAGGTCTGAGTATCAATGAGGTTGTCAATAAATCAGCCAATGTGTTGAAAAATGATTTTGGTATTCGTATTGTATTTGATGAGCGTGGTGAGCCAGTTATTTTATCGTATGCGCAATTTGCTTATCAACGTCGTGGTTCAGCTAACTCTTTGGATATCGCAGTGGCGCAAGCACGTGCAGTTGCTGAAGCAAATTATGCTAACTTCTTAAACTCCTCAATGACGACCAGTCAGCTAACAAAATTAGGTAGAGAAAGTGCTGAGTATGTGTTTAGAAATCTCACTACCGACAAAGAAAACATTAAGTCAACAAATAACCTAATTAATATGCTTGATAATGAAATTAAAAACACGGCAAGCACGTCATTATCCGGTGTTCAAGTGGCAAAAACATGGCGCTATATACAAAAAGGCAACAATGATGCTATCTATGGTGTAGTGCTTGCGTGGTCGCCAACGAGTATGCGCTTGGCGCAGAAGGTTAAAGATTTTAATGCCAACACATATAATCAAGCACAGCAAAAACACAATACTGATAAAACAAATGTGGTAAATAAACAAAATAAACAAAGCAATAAGGCGATTGTGAGCGAGAGTGAAGACAATCCTTATTTACATCAGTTTTAAGTGAGAATCGATAATGATTAAAAAAACGATATTAGCACTTTCATTGCTTCCTGCTGTGTTATTTGCACAAGTGACAGAAGTATCAAAAAATGTCACAGGCGTTGGTAAGACTTATGACAAGGCTTTAAACAGCGCATTAGTTCAAGCGGTATCACAAGTTAATGGCGTTGATGTGTCATCAATTGAGCAGTCGATTAATAAAACTTTTGATGCGAATATTAATGCTAAAAGCAGTGATTATGGTGATGTGAAGGCAGATGTTAAACTATCAAAAAGCTATGAATCAAGCATTAAAACCGCAACCAAAGGCTTAATCAATGGCTATGATGTGATTGATAGCAAAGAAGTCGATGGCGTATGGCAATTAACGGTCGTTGTCAAAATGAGTGAATATCAAAGTGTTGATGAGCGTGAGAAACTGAAGCTTTACTCCATTGCTTTGACACCTTTTCATTTTATGCCTGGATCAATTAATGGCTTGATCGGTCTAGAGCAAGTAAAACCAATGATTCAAGAGGCATTGCAAAACCAGTTTGTCCAGTCACGCAAGTTTAATGTGGTCAGTCGCAGTGCTGAAGATTTTGGCGCATATAAAGATGAAATGGCAGTACTGGAATCAGGGCATGCAAAACCTGCTGAAAAGGCGCGTATCAAGCAGTTGATTGGTGCTGATTTTATGGTGGTTGGTGATATTGCAAGCTTTGATTTTTATCAAACTAAAAAATCATTTTATGGTGAGGACTTTAAAACTTGGCATGTCGGTGTTGTGATCAATTATCGCGTGATTGAAACGGCAACGATGGCAATCAAATGGTCGGATAGTGTTAAAGTTTACTTACCATCATCGGATGTTGCAAAAGAAATAAATTCAGAAAACACAGCGGTAAATGCGATTGCACAGTCTTTGTTTGACGAAGCAGGGCAGAAGATCGCTAATCAAGTGATTGGGCTAATTTATCCACTAACGATATTAACCGTTCACGGTGATGAGGTTTATCTTAATCAAGGTGGTGATCGCGTACAGGTTGGTCAAAAGTTTGAAGTGCGTGCTAAAGCAGATACGGTAATCGATCCAAGTACAGGCGAGCATATTCCAATACAAGGTAAAAAGCTTGCTGAGCTTGAAGTGATGAGTGTGATGCCAAAATATGCAATAGCAAAAGTGCTCTCAGGTCAGGCTGATACGGTTGTCAGGGGTTTACAGGTTTATCCTACAAAGTAGTGGTTTGGATTAAAGACAATGGAAAAAACAATTAAAAATAGCGCATTAAGTCTATTGTGTGTTAGTGCGTTGATGTTATCAGGATGTGCGACTTTTTCAGCGTCCTACCCAAATAAAATGAAGCAAGTAAAGGCAGATGCAGCAAGTGGTAATATACCCGAAGCACAAAAGGCATTTGTTGAAGCGTTTGGTGATAAACCTACAACTGATAACTTATATTTATTAGAGCAAGCGCGTTTAGCGCAACTAAATGGTAATGTTGCCGAGTCTAAGAAAGATTATCAAGCAGTGATCCAAACAGTAGCAACCAGTAAAATGGCAGCGAAAATTCAAGTATCTAAAGTGCTTGAGAATATGGGCGCGGTACTTACCAATGATCGTGAGTTGCCATTTTCAACACCTGATTATGCAATGACATTCTTATACCCATATCAGGCACTTAATTATTTATCTGAGAATGACCTAAGTGGCGCACTTGTGGCTATTCGTCAATTAAGTAATGCGCAATATTGGACGTATCAGCAAAAGTTAATGGCAGGAGATTTGCAAAGTAAATATCAAAAAGATACAAGTAAGGCAGGGATTAACCAAGACAAATTAGGTCTTAATAAATCACAAGAAATCAATGCAATGTTCAGTGCGGTAAAGGATGCAAGCAATGCCTATGAAAATGGCTTTGGCTATTACTTGGCAAGTATCCTATATGAAGCATTTGACGATAATTACAATAATGCTTTTGTCTCGATTAAAGATGCTAAACGCCTATTGCCAGATAATCCATACGTAGTGCAAACATACAAAGAAATGGAGCGTGGGTTTAATGGTGGCAGTGCGTATGATAATAATAAAGGACGTCTGGTTGTGCTGTATGAGCAAGGTTTTGTCACCCCGCGAGAGGCGTTTAAACTGCCGCTGTTTTTAGGCAAACTTGGTTTACAAGAGGTGGCTGTGGCGTATTACCCTTCAAAATACACCTTGTTGCCAGCAAAAGACCTGTATATCACACAAGATAAGAAAATCATCGATAAAGGTCAGACATCACTGCTGGTGAATACCACGCAAATGGCAATGAAGTCATTGACTGAAGAATATCCTGCGATTATTACCCGTGAAGTGATTCGCTTGGTCGTAAAATCATTAGCAACGTATGAAGCGAGTAATCAAGCCGGTGGCTGGGGTTTGTTGGCAGGGTCGATTTACAGCTTCATGACCGCGCAAGCCGATGAGCGTAGTTGGTTGCTATTGCCTAATAATATTCAACTATTTGAGCAGCAGTATAAGCCAGGAAAGTATACGTTAGACATTGCATTAAAAGAGACACCGGTTGACATTAAGTCGAATAAAACAACCTTACTATGGATTGTAAATATGGGTGATTTCACGAAAGTATATCATTTTATTATTTAAGATTTAGAAGGGGATAACGTGCATTCTAATCATTCTGATACCGTAAATAACACCGTCAAAAAGCTCACGGCATTGGGGCTATTTATTTGGAGTATTTGTGCGCTTTTTTATGGCTTTGAATATTTTGTGCGCTCATCAACCAATGCCTTGGCATTGTCATTACGTGATGACTATGGTTTTGACTCATCAACGATTGCAATTCTAGGCTCAGCATTTTACCTATCTTATGTGATATCACAAATCCCAGCAGGACTATTGGTAGATCGCTTTGGTGTTAAGCGTATCATGGTTTGTAGTACTTTTTTGTTTACTATAGCCATGTTTATGTTTTCATTAAGCCATAACCCCATTGTGATGATCTTGGCACGCGTCATCGCGGGCTTTGCTGGTGGGTTTGGCATTCTGTGTGCGTTAAAATCATTGTCATTATGGTTGCCAGATCGATTGTTTTCAATGTTTGTAGGCTTCACTCAGTTTAGCTGTTATGCCGGTGGTGCGCTCTCTGCATTGCCTTTGGTTTTATTTTTGGATCATTACACGGTTTCACAAGTGTTTTTTGTGGTCGCAATAATCAGTTTGGTATTGTTTTTGGTGAGTGCGCTTTTTATGCGTAAACATCCATCAATGGATAAAAAGCGTCATTTAATTCATCAGGAGACGGTTTGGCAGCAGATTTTAGCACTAGGTAAAATGGTTAAAAATCGCCAACTTTTGTTAAACGGACTGTATTTTTTCACCATCTATGGCACTACTGTTGTTTTTGCTGATTTATGGGGAATTAGCTACTTAAGCAGTGTTCATCATATCACTGAAGCGCAAGCGGCATTTGCTTGCAGTTTAATTTTTATTTCGGTTGCTATTTCAAGTCCAATCTGGGGGACATTAGCGACAATTATAAATAAAGACAAAGTTTTCTTAATATGGGCGCCAATTATTGGATTTGTCGTTGTGCTATTGCTCATTTACGTAGATTTAAATGTATATCTCATCTACTTACTATGCTTTTTATTTGGTGCGATGCAAAGTGCGCATGTGCTTAATTTTTCGATGATCAAAGGGCATGTTGAGAATAAACAACTTGGTGTTGGTATTGCTTTTATTAATTTGTTCTTACCATTAAGTGGTGCAATATTGCAGCCATTGTCTGGTTTCTTGTTACAGTTTTTTAAAAGTACGCATGGACTGAATCAAGCGTATCAATATATGATGATTTTAATTCCTATTTTAATGTTACTATCTTTTGTGATTGCACTTTTTTTCAAAGAGGTTAGAACAAAAGATATTACTTTGTGATTGTGTTTTAATCAAAGGTCACAAGCTTTTCCGCTAAAATGCTAATTCGCCTATATTTTCAGGTATCTTAGGTTTATAATTGTCGCCGTTTTTAATACTTAGCTTTATTAAGCTTTAACCGTCTATGGAGGCAACATGTCTGAAAGGTTTCATGATATTGATACAACCGAAACGCAAGAGTGGCTAGAAGCATTAGAAGATGTGGTGACGCGTGAAGGTGCAGAGCGTGCTAGTTTTCTGGTAAATCGCTTATTGGATCGCGCTGGCGAAATTGGCATTGATAGCGCGTATGCGCCTGCCAAAAGTATTTCGTTTATGAATACGATTAAAGTGGCTGATCAGTCTGGTTATCCAGGGGATTTGGAAATTGAGCAAAAAATCGAGAATCTTAATCGTTGGAATGCTGCGGTGATGGTTGCTAAAGCCAACAAAAAAGATGGCACGTTAGGTGGGCATATTGGCTCAGGTGCGTCCATTATGACGCTGTATGAAGTCGGCTTTAATCACTTCTTTCATGCGCCAAATGAAACAAAAGCCGGAGATTTAGTATTTTATCAAGGGCATACAACGCCTGTGATTTACGCGCGCTCTTATCTTGAAGGGCGTTTAACTGAAGAACAGCTAAAGAACTTCCGCCAACAAGCATTCAATGGTGATAAAGGTTTATCGTCTTATCCTCATCCATATTTACAGCCAAGCTATTGGCAGTTTCCAACCGTTTCGATGGGACTTGGTCCTTTGCAGGCAATTTACCAAGCACGCTTTATGAAATATCTACAAGCGCGTCAATTAGCCGAAACCAAAGATCGGCGTGTATGGGCGTTTTGTGGTGATGGTGAGATGGATGAGCCTGAATCATTAGGGGCGATTAATCGCGCGGCACGTGAAGGCTTGGATAATCTGATTTTCGTGATTAACTGTAACCTTCAGCGCTTAGATGGTCTAGTTGATGGCAATGGTAAGATCGTTGAAGAATTCGCTCAGATTTTTACGGGTGCCGGTTGGAATGTCATTAAAGTATTGTGGGGTAGCAATTGGGAGCCATTATTCGCTAAAGATACCAATGGTAAACTGCAACAACGCTTAGCACAAATGAATGATGGTCAGATGCAGTTTGCGCGTTCGCATGGCGGACAAGATTTGCGCCAAACCATTTTCGGTGGCGATCCAGAGCTAGAAGAAATGGGCAAAGGCTACACTGATGAAGATGTACAGAACTTAATGCGCGGTGGTCATGACCCAATCAAGGTTTATGCGGCTTACCAACGTGCGGTAAATAATACAACAGGTAAGCCAACGGTTATTTTACCAATGACGATTAAAGGCTATGGTTTGGGCGAATGGGGTGAGTCTAAGAACATTGCCCATAACGTCAAAAAGCTAGATACCGCAGCATTGAAATATATTCGTGATCGCTTTGATGTACCGGCAACGGATGAGCAAGTTGAAAACATGGAATTTGTGAAATTCCAAGAAGGCTCTAAAGAGCATGCCTATTTACATGCGCAACGTAAAGCATTAGATGGATATGTCCCCGCACGCTTTGAGGATAATACAGCGCTGCCGATTCCAAGCTATGAGGATTTTGGTAAGTTATTTTTAGAAGCCAGCGGTGATCGTGAGTTTTCAACGACAACGGCATTTGTGCGTATGTTTGTTAATCTGACGCGTCATAAAGAGCTCAAAGATCGTTTGGTGCCGGTGACGGTAGATGAATCGCGTACTTTTGGTATGGAGGGTTTGTTCCGTCAACTAGGCATTTATAACCACCGTGGTCAGCAATATGTGCCAGAAGATAAAGCGCAAGTGATGTATTACAAAGAGTCGGTTGATGGGCAAATCATTCAAGATGGCATTAATGAAGCCGGTGGCTTTTGCTCATGGTTAGCGGCAGCGACTTCGTACAGTGTCCATCGTGTACCGATGATTCCGTTTTATATCTATTACTCAATGTTTGGCTTTCAACGTATTGGTGATTTGGCATGGTTGGCAGGGGATTCACATGCCAAAGGTTTCTTATTAGGTGGTACAGCAGGACGCACGACACTTAATGGCGAAGGACTTCAACACGAAGATGGGCATAGCCATATTCAAGCAGGCCTTATTCCATCATGCATCTCTTATGACCCAACGTATGCGTATGAACTTGCTGTTATCCTTTGGGATGGTATGCGTCGCATGTATGTTGAGGGTGAGCAAGTTTTCTATTATGTCACGGTAATGAATGAAAACTATGTGCATGGCGCGATGCCTGAAGGTGCTGAAGAAGGCATTATCAAAGGTTTATATTTATTAAAAGGTGCCAAAAAAGCCGATGCTAAAAAGCATGTACAGTTAATGGGTTCAGGCACCATATTGCGTGAAGTGGAAGCCGCCGCTGAATTGTTAGAAAAAGATTTTGGTGTATCCAGTGATATTTGGAGTATGACCTCAGCCAATGAGCTTTATCGTGATAGTCGTAAAGTGGCACGTTGGAATATGCTTCATCCTGATAAAAAATCACAACAAACGCATATTGAGAAATGTTTAAAAGATCGCAAAGGTCCAGTGATTGCCTCAACGGATTATATTAAGCTTTATACCGAGCAGTTACGTGAGTTTATGCCTCAAAATTATATTACGTTGGGTACGGATGGCTTTGGTCGCTCTGATTCGCGTGAGAACTTAAGAAGCTTCTTTGAAGTAGATCGTTACCATGTAGTTATTGCAGCATTAACCGGTTTGTTACGTGAAGGTGCGGTGACTGCTAAAGTGGTTAAAGAGGCGATCAAGAAATATAATATTGATCCAGAGCGCCTTGACCCGATTAATCACTAGTAGGGGCGTATTGAATACGCCCAAGAGAGAGTATTGCATACGCCCAATAGGGAGTTGCGTACACCCAAAAAAGCATTTTAAAATCAAATTAAAAACAAGAGGAAAATTGCATGGCAATACAAAAAGTCACAGTACCAGATATTGGTGACTATAAAGATGTTGATGTAATTGAGGTGAATGTCAACGTAGGAGATGTGATTGAGGCGGAAGACTCATTGGTTACCCTAGAAACGGACAAAGCGTCAATGGAAGTGCCAGCCCCCTTTGCCGGTGTGGTTAAAGAGATCAATGTTAAAGTGGGTGATAAGGTTTCAGAAGGCTCATTGGTTCTATCTGTAGAAACGGATGCAGCTGCTTCATCTGCGTCACCTCAACCAGCGGAGCCAGCAGCATCAGAAGCCCAACCATCACAAGCGCAAAGTACACAAGTGATCGATGTGGCCGTTCCTGATATTGGTGATTATAAAGGGGTTGATGTCATTGAAATCAACGTCAAGCCAGGGGACGAGATCAATGCAGAAGACTCATTAGCAACACTTGAAACCGATAAAGCGTCAATGGAAATTCCAGCACCTGAATCAGGTAAAGTTGTTGATGTCAAAATTAAAGTAGGCGATAAAGTATCACAAGGTGACTTGGTGCTAACACTTGAGGTTGCAGGTGCAGCAACTGCTACACCTGCAGCAAAACAACCAGAAACCAAAGCAGCAGCTATCACTGCTGCCCCAGCCGCTCAAACTCAGTCAGCAGCTGGATTTGAAGCAACTGAAGTGCATAACACCAATGCCCATGCATCGCCTGCTGTGCGTCGTTTAGCGCGTATCTTAGGTGTTGAGTTAGCACGCGTTGTGGCAACAGGTCGCAAAGGGCGCATTACCAAAGAAGATTGCGAAAACTATATCAAAAAAGCCGTGCAAGCAGTTCAATCAGGCAACGTATCAAGTGGTGGTGGATTAGATCTTTTACCTGATCCACAGATTGACTTTGCTAAGTTTGGTGAGATTGAAGTTGAGTCTTTATCACGCATTAATAAATTAAGTGCCAAGAACTTAGCGCGCAACTGGGTGAAGATCCCACATGTGACTTTCTATGATGATGCGGATATTACCGACCTTGAAGCCTTTAGAAATGCGAAAAAACCAGCTGCTGAAAAAGCAGGTGTTAAAGTGACACCGTTATCATTTTTGATCAAGGCTGCTGCTGTGGCATTAAAAGAATATCCACGTTTTAACAGCTCATTATCCAATGATGGTGAGAATTTAATTGTTAAGAAATATTTTAACATTGGTTTTGCCGCGGATACGCCGAAAGGGCTAGTTGTACCCGTCATCAAAGACGCTGATCAAAAAGGTATTTTTGAAATCTCACGCGAGATTATGGAGTTAGTTAAGAAAGGACGTGATGGTAAGTTAAAACCTGATGATATGCAAGGTGCGACATTTACGATTTCAAGTTTAGGCGTTTTAGGTACGACTGCATTTACGCCAATTATTAATATGCCTGAAGTGGCAATTATGGGTGTATCAAAGGCTGCCATTAAACCGGTATGGAATGGTAAAGAGTTTGCGCCAAGAACAATGCTGCCATTATCGCTATCTACTGATCATCGCGTGATTGATGGCGCGTTAGCAGCACAGTTCTTAACGCGTTATTGTGCAATTTTGGCAGATTTAAGAGAAATACTTTTATAAACAAAGGGTAAAAAAATGAGTGATGTAAATAATATTAAAACAGAAGTCGTTGTCTTAGGTAGTGGTCCTGGCGGTTATAGTGCAGCATTTCGTGCGGCAGATTTAGGTAAGAAAGTGGTACTTGTTGAGCGTTATGATTCCATTGGTGGTGTGTGTTTGAATGTTGGATGTATCCCATCAAAAGCGTTGTTGCATGTCGCTAAAGTGATTAATGAAGCGCGTCACTTAGAAAAAGATGGCTTGATTAGTTTTGATAACTTAACGTTCAATAAAGATAAAATTCTAGGTTATAAAGATAAGATCGTTGGTCAGTTAACCGGTGGCTTAAAAGGGCTTGCCAAACAACGTAAAGTTGAAATTGTACAAGGTTATGGCAAATTCACAGGCAGTAATGAGCTTGCTGTTGAAACAAAAGATGGCGTTAAGAAAATTGCATTTGAAAATGCCATTATCGCAGTGGGTTCTAGCTCAATTAAATTACCATTTATTCCAGAGGATCCACGTATTATTGACTCAACAGGTGCGCTCGAGATGAAAGAAGTGCCGAAAAAAATGCTGGTTATTGGCGGTGGTATCATCGGTCTTGAGATGGCGCAAGTTTATAGTGAATTAGGTTCTGAGATCACCGTTGTTGAGTTTATGGATCAACTTATGGGTGCGGCAGATAAAGATATCGTTAAGCCATATGAGAAAATGATGTCTAAGCGGTATGATATTCGCTTAGAGACGAAAGTGACTAAAGTTGAAGCGAAAAAAGATGGTCTTTATGTTTCAATGGAAGGTAAAAAGCCAGCTCAAGATGAGCGCTTTGATCACATTCTTTTGGCGGTAGGGCGTACACCAAATGGTAAGTTGATCGATGCCGAGAAAGCAGGTGTTAATGTCGATGAGCGTGGCTTTATCGCTGTTGATAATCAGCTAAAAACTAATGTGCCACATATTTATGCGATAGGGGACGTGGTCGGTCAGCCGATGTTAGCACACAAAGCCGTGCCTGAGGGGCGTATTGCTGCTGAGGTGATCTGTGGTATGAAACATTATTTTGAACCAAAATGCATTCCAGCCGTGGCTTATACTGATCCTGAAGTTTCTTGGGTTGGTGTGACTGAAAAAGAAGCCAAAGAAAAGGGTATTAAGTATGACAAGGGTGTATTCCCATGGGCAGCAAGTGGTAGATCCCTTAGCATCGGACGCAATGAAGGGATCACAAAAATCCTTTATGATGAGAACCATGTCATCATTGGTGCCGGTATTGTCGGTCCAAATGCCGGTGAGTTAATTGCAGAAGCCGCGTTAGCCATTGAGATGGGTTGTGATGCCGAGGATATCTCGTTGACGATTCATCCACACCCAACCCTGTCTGAAACCTTAATGATGGCAACAGAAGTTTATGAAGGAACAGCAACCGATATTTATGCGCCTAAGAAGAAATAACTCTAATTACGGCAAAATCAGCTTTTAAAGTTTTAATATCTTATCAAGACATGCTCTTTGGGGCATGTTTTTATTTCCTCACTGTCAATATTATTTGAATATGTAAATAAATACACAGTTGTAAAACGGAGTAATTATTATTGAATACAACAACATTAGAGATTTTAAAGCAATTAAGTCATGAGAGTTATATTGATGGCACTACCATCGGTAATACGCTTGGAATTACACGAGCTGCGGTATGGAAAGCGATTCAGAAACTGCAAAATGATTATCATATAGCGATTGAGTCGCATCGTGTTTATGGTTATAAGTTACAATCACCACTTATTATGCTGGATCAAACAACGATTTTGGCAGGTGTTGCGGTTGAAAATGTAGCTCTTGAGTGCTTAACAACTGTTGATTCAACCAATACTTACTTGCAGAATTCAGCACTTAAAAGTGAGTATCATATCTGTATGGCAGAGGAACAGCGTCAGGGTAAAGGACGCTTTGATCGTGTTTGGCGCTCACCCTTTGCTGAGAACCTATATTACTCATTAAAAGTAAGCTTACAAAAAGAATTAAGTGAGCTATCAGGCTTGAGTTTGGCAGTGGCAGTGAGTGTCGTGAAAGCGTTAGTGAATAAATATCCAATGCTAGATGTTAAAATTAAATGGCCAAATGATATTTATATTAATGCCAAAAAGCTTTCGGGTATTTTGATTGAGGTAAAAGCAGAATCCAATGCGCAAAGTCAGATTGTTATCGGTATAGGTGTTAACGTTAATATGCAGCAAAGTGATGATATAACCCAAGATTGGACATCATTAGCAAGTGAATTAAATCATTATATTGATCGCAATGACTTAGCCATCGGCATTAGCAATAAACTGATCTCAACGTTAGAGCGATTTGAAAATAATGATTTTGGTATCTTTATTGATGATTATGCTAAGTACGATTATTTAAAAGGCAAAACCATTGGTTTAAATATTTTAAATAAAGAAGTGATTACAGGTATTGCTAATGGCGTTAATGCGCTGGGTCAATTAAAACTTACAATTGGTAATACTGAACGTGTATTTGCCTCAGGTGAGGCTTCTGTTGTTAAGAAAGGTTAAATCAGATATTATTTTCAATTTCTTCAGCTACCTGAAATTTTAAATAATTCTCAGGTGTCTCTAAGGAGATTTTCCCTGTTCTGCCTTGGCGGAAATCTTGAATGATTTTCTCAGCAATATGGTGCATATGTTGCTGCCCAAGTGCTTGTCCAACACACATGAGTATTTTTTCTAGATCCTCAGAATCCTCAGCGATTTTATAACGCGTGTTTAATACACCAGGGTAGTCTTCTTTAAGTAATTGAAGCATAAAATAGGCAGTAGTTGGGTAATCCATGGCGGTATCACGAATGGAGCCAATCGCAGCCAACTTAAAGCCACAGCCTTCATCTCTAGGGCTTGGGAACATAATTCCAGGTGTGTCGTTAAGATAAAAATGTTTCTCGATTTCAATTTTTTGTTGTTTTTTAGTCACTGCCGGTTCATTGCCTGTTTGTGCAATTTTGCGTTTAGCAAGGCTATTAATAAGCGTAGACTTTCCGACATTAGGAATACCAAAAATAACGGCACGTATCGGTTTTAAGAGTGTACCGCGATGAGGCAGTTGTTTTTTGCATAATTGAATAATCTTTTGCGCACTTTTTTTATCACGTGCAATATCCAGAGCAAGCGCTTTGCCATTATAAAATTGCAGCCATTGTTTGGTGACTCTGGGATCAGCCAAATCAGACTTAGAGAGAATCTTAATAATTGGCTTGCTTGTTGCCGCTTCATGCAATACTGGATTAGCACTTGCCTCAGGTGCGCGTGCGTCAACAACTTCAATTGCAATATCAATTTGTGGCATAAGCTTCATAAGCTCTTTTGTTGCTTTGTGCATATGCCCTGGAAACCAGTGAATCATCGTATCGTAAAATATGCTTAGTAAATAAAACTGACGGCTACCTTAGCTTATTTGTTTAGTGAAGTAAACAATGTGAAGATTGCATCAGCTAGTATCTCTCCCCTTGCGGGAAAAGTCGTGCAGTTTATGCTGTACGGGTGAGGGAAATTTGAATTCTGTAATTTTCTGCCAATTAGCGATTTATTCGCTATTTTGTTTTGGCTATAATGAGCCCTCGACATAAAAGGATTAAGCCACACGAGGTCATAATGGGATTAAGAACACCTTTATATGAAAAGCATTTACAACATAATGCAAGAATGGTTGACTTTGCTGGCTGGCAGATGCCTATTCAATATCAGGGTGTGATTGAAGAGCACCATGCGGTACGCAAAAATGCAGGTATGTTTGATGTCAGTCACATGTTAACGGTGGATATTGTTGGCAAGGATGCAAAGCGCTTTATTCGATTTTTATTAGCCAATGATATTAATAAAATACCGCAAGGTAAAGCATTGTACTCTTGCATGCTCAATGAAGAAGCCGGCATTGTTGATGACCTTATTGCCTATCATTTTAGTGATGACTTTATTCGTTTGGTGATTAATGCTGGAAATCGCACAACAGATGTTGAGTGGATGAATCAGCATAAAGGTAATTTTGACGTAAAAATTAATGTGCGTGATGATCTGGCAATTATTGCTGTGCAAGGTCCTGCTGCACGCCAAAAAGCCGATGCGGCACTGACTGATTTGGCTACAACAGAAGTAAAAAGCTTAAAACCATTTTCTATGCATAAAAATGGTGAGTGGATGATTGCGCGCACTGGCTATACCGGAGAAGATGGCTATGAAATCTCACTACCTGCAAGTGAAGCATGTGCATTTTGGGATAAGCTTATCGATCAAGACGTTACACCATGTGGTCTAGCTTCACGTGATACTTTGCGCTTAGAAGCGGGCATGAACCTTTATTCGCAAGATATGGATCAAACGACAACACCGATCGAGTCAGCCTTGATGTGGACGGTATCATTAACCGATGATCGAGACTTTGTCGGTAAAAAGGCATTACTTAATAAAAAGCCTGTGATTGATAGTAAGCTTGTCGGTTTAGTGCTTTTGGATCGCGGAGTGTTGCGTCATGGTCAAAAAGTCGTAGTTGAAGGAAGTAGCAAAACAGGTGTTATCACCAGTGGCACATTTTCGCCTACTTTATCTGAGAGTATTGCTTTAGCACGTATTCCTAAAGATGCTGAGAACGTATTTGTTGAGATTCGCAACAAGCAAGTGTCTGCTAAAATCGTGCAGTTTCCTTTTGTGCGCAAAGGCGAAAAAGTATATAAAGAGTGCCAAAAGGCAGTGACTGAAAATTAATATTTTAACGAATAACATATAAAAGCTAAGGAGAAAAAAATGGCAGAAATAAGAGAAGAGTGTCGCTATAGCAAGTCACATGAGTGGGTGCGTGTTGAAGGTGATATTGCCGTTTGTGGGATTGACGATTTTGCGCAATCTAGTGCGGGTGAGCTTGTTTTTGTCGAGTTACCTGAATTAGATGATGAAGTGAAAGCAGGGGACGATGTCTGTGTTGTTGAGTCAGTGAAAGCCGCCTCTGATGTTTACGCACCTGTTTCAGGGACAATTATTGAAATCAATGAAGCATTAGTTGATTCACCATCAATGGTTAATGATGCCTGCTACGATGAGGGCTGGTTATTCAAAATCAAAATGGATGACCCAACCGAGTTAGATGATTTATTATCTGCAGAAGAATATGCAGATGAGCTTGATGCTTAAGTTTGGCATATAAAGAGACGCCCGGTGAGCTGCAATGACATCGGGCGTTTTTGTTTGTAAATTTTTAAATAAAAGTAGGGGCGTATTGAATACGCCCTTGTAAGTAGAATGATAGAAATATAGTAACAATGAAAAAATAGGTTGAATTTTAATTCCCCCTCACCCGCGCAGCGCAAGCTGCACGACCTCTCCCGCAAGGGGCGAGGTAATGAGTGGTGCAACTTATTTTTTCATCACTATCTAAGGAGCCTATATGCCTTTTGTGCCGCATACCGAGCGTGACATTGATATGATGCTTTATACGATTGGAGCAAAAAAAGTTGAAGACTTGTTTGATGAAATTCCCCAATCGATCAAAAGTAAAAGTCATTTAAACTTGGCAGATGGTTTAAATGAGTGTCAAATGCATCGTTTGTTCAATGACAAGTGCGCTAAAAATATTCCGCAAACCAACTTTATTGGTGCGGGTGCTTATCAGCATTACACACCAGCGATTGTCACGGATGTGATTAGTCGCGGTGAGTTTTATACATCCTATACACCTTATCAGGCGGAAGCCTCACAAGGGACATTGCAAGTGATATATGAATATCAGACGATGATCGCTTCATTAACGGGTATGGATATCTCTAATGCCTCGATGTATGATGGTGCAACGGCTTTGGCTGAAAGCGTATTGATGGCAGTGCGTGCCAATAAGAAAATCAAGAGTAAAAAAGTGCTGATTACTGATGCGATTTTCCCGCAGTATGTTGATGTCATTAAGTCAATGACACATGCCCAAGGGGTTGAGCTTGAGTTTTTAACGCCAAATCCAAGCATCGGGAGGACTGAGATTGATGACTTACCGGATATTGAAGTAGGTGATTATGCCGCTGTTATCGTGCCGCAAGTTAATTTTTATGGTCAAATTACCGAGTTTGATGCAATAACTGATTGGGCGCATGAGTCTTCAGTAATGGTTATCGGTCTTGTCAACCCAATGACGCTAGGCTTGTTAAAAGCACCGGGATATTGGGGCGAAGACGAAGATGGTGCCGATATTGCCTGTGGTGATGGTCAAAGTTTAGGATTGCCACTAAGTGGTGGTGGACCTTACTTTGGTTTTATTACCACCAAAGAAGAGTTGTCGCGCCAAATGCCAGGGCGTATTGTGGGGCGCACGGTTGATGTTGATGGTAAAGAGGCTTTTTGTTTGACACTGCAAGCACGTGAACAGCATATCAGACGTGCTAAGGCAACATCAAATATTTGCTCAAATCAAGGCTTACTTGTAACGGCGGCAACAGTTTATATGACGTTGATGGGTGCTGTTGGCTTAAAAGAAGTAGCATTACAATCGCATCAGAACACACATCGATTGATAGAAAAGCTAGCAAAAATATCAGGTGTTAATGTTCGATTTACTGATAACTATATGTATGAAATAGTTATTGATTTACCGATTTCAGCTAAAGAAGCGAAGGCGCTTGCAAGCAAAGAAAACGTACAGTTAGGTTATGATTTGGGTCAGTTTGATGCTCAACAAGCCAATAGCTTATTGGTATGTGTCACTGAGGTGCACAATGAAGCGGATTTAAATCGCTATGTTGAGGTTTTGACAAAAGTTCTAGCAATGTGTATGGCAGAGGTATAATAAATGACAGTTAGTTTTGAAAAATCAGCAGAAAATCGCAGGGCAAATTCACAAAAATGGGCAGTTTCAGATGCAATCTTTTTTGATCAAAAGCATTTGCGTGATGATAAACCGTTATTACCAGAGATGGGCGAGCTTGAAGTATTACGCCATTTCACCAAGTTATCGCAAAAAAATTTCTCAATTGATACGCAGTTCTACCCACTGGGTTCATGTACAATGAAATACAATCCGCGTATTGCATTAAAGTGTGCATTTAATCCATCAATATTAAATATTCATCCATATCAAGATGAGCTAACACAACAAGGTCTTTTAGAGATGCTCTATGAGTTACAGGAGATATTAGCAGAGCTCACAGGGATGGATGGGGTGTCACTTGTACCTTGCGCAGGAGCCCAAGGTGAGTTTGCCGGTGTACAGATGATAAGAGCCTATCATATTGCTAATGGTCAAGCACATCGCAATGAAATCATTGTGCCGGATGCTGCCCATGGCACCAATCCGGCAACCGCGGTGATGGCAGGATGCAAAGTGATTGAAATCCCAACATCACTTAAAACAGGTGATATTGATATTGAGGCATTAAAGAAAGTCCTAGGACCTAATACGGCAGGGATCATGTTAACCAATCCGTCAACGATGGGCGTATTTGAACGTGATATCGAACAGGTGGCTAAGCTTGTCCATGAGGCAGGCGGGCTTTTGTATTATGATGGCGCGAATTTAAATGCAATTATGGGTAAAGCCAAACCAGGCAAAATGGGCTTTGATGTAATGCATATGAATGTTCACAAAACCTTTGCAACACCGCACGGTGGTGGAGGGCCAGGAGGTGGGCCAATTGCTGTGAATAAGCGTTTGTTGCCTTATTTGCCGATACCAACGATTGTCAAAGAAGATGGTGTTTATCGTATCAAAGGCAAAGAGGTCATTCCTGAAACCATTGGTGCGATGCATGCCTTTATGGGAAATATCGGTGTATTAATTCGCGCGTATGTTTACCTTAAAACATTAGGTGGTAATGGTTTAACAAAGGCGTCAGAAATAGCCACTTTAAATGCCAACTATATGATGGCACGTTTGAAGTTAGCAGGTTTTACTATTGCATTACCTGATCGTCGCGCGTCACATGAGTTTATTGTTTCATTAGCTCCCGAGAAAAAAGCCTATGGTGTGAATGCCAATGATTTTGCTAAGCAGCTTTTAGATCATGATATGCATGCGCCTACGATGTATTTCCCTTTGTTAGTGCCTGAATGTTTGTTGATTGAGCCGACTGAGACAGAAACGCGCGAGCAAATGGATCAGTTTGTTAATGCGATGATTGAAATTCGTGAGCTAGCACGAACGAATCCTGAGAAGATGAAACAAGCGCCACTAACGCAACCGGTAAAACGTGTGGATGATGTCAAAGCCGTGCGCGAGTTGGATGTTGTCTTTGGGCAATGTTGTTAATAAAGTAAGTAACGATGTATGAATAAGTTGCATCAGCTAGCACCTCTCCCCTTGTGGGATTGCTCGTGCAGCATTAAGCTGCGCGGGTGAGGGGGAAATTAAAGTGCAACTTATTCTTGATTCATTACCAAGAGGTTATTTCGAGCGTTTATTAGCGATATTTGAGTGAATGAACGCTATAATAATCAAACCAATCCCAACAGTTCCTGTTAACCATTCTGGTACATGGGTATAGATCTTGATAAACATCACAACTGCTAAAAAGCCAATGGCATAATGCGCACCGTGCTCAAGATAACGAAATTTAGTTAGCGTTTGATGCTTAACAAAGAAAATCGTCAGTGAGCGTACATACATCGCACCAATACCCAAACCAATCATGATAATGAAAATATTGGTTGAAATGGCAAAGGCGCCAATAACACCATCAAAACTAAATGATGCATCTAACACTTCAAGATATAAAAAGCCCATTAAACCGTTTTGCATGACTTTTCCGGTCATGTTACTACCAAAGGCATGATTTAAAATACCTAATGCCTCGTGCACCATTAGCCCCATTAAAAAAGCAAGTGCCAGTGTGCCACCTTGATTGCTATCTGCATTGTAAATAACGATAAAGCCAATAATCAAAGCAAAGATGATATAACCACCCGGGTAGTGACGAATAAGGCTAATAAATTTATTCTCCTCAATGGCAGGGATCCAATGCAGTTCATGCTTCTCAGCAACAAAAAACTTTAAGAAAACCATAATCAGAAAGCCGCCACCAAACGCGCAAATCGTCGGAAAGCCAAGCTCTAAGGCATGTTGATAAGCCGCAGGATCATTGGTGGCAAGTTTGAAGACATCAAGGAAAGATAGGCTTGTCGTCACACTGACTAAAAGGATGGGGAAGATTAAACGCATGCCAAATACAGCGATTGGCAAACCAATCCAGATAAATATTTTTTGCCATTTCTTAGGCATTTTTGAGAGTACTTTCGCGTTGACCACGGCATTGTCAAAACTTAATGAAATCTCCAAAAGAGATAATACCAAAATCAAATAAAGTGCATAAAGTTTGTGTGTTGGTTCAAGCATGATGGCAGCAATGATGCCGACGATCGTGATGAAAAAAGCACTGTAAAAATATTTAAGGTTTTGATGCATGTTTATTATCCTTTTATCCTTGCCATTGTTTCATTTGTGGTAAATTTAGCCCAAAAACATCGAGTGTACGATAAACAAAGTCATCGATAATGTCATCAAGCGTTTGCGGTTTGTGATAAAAAGCAGGTACAGGTGGCATAATAATTGCGCCTGCTAATGTTGCTTTTTGCATATTTTCAATGTGTATTAAGCTAAGGGGCGTTTCTCTTAAGCAAATGATGAGCTTACGACGCTCTTTTAGTACCACATCCGCCGCACGCGCAATTAACGAATCTCCAATGCCACTGGCGATTTCAGCCAATGTCTTGGTGGATGATGGAATGATGATCATGCCATCCGTTGGGTATGAACCACTGGCAATTTTGGCGCCAATATCAGCATTAGCATAACAGCTATGTGCTAAAGATTTAATCTCTTGTGAGCGATACGCTGTTTCGTATTCACGCGTCATCTCGGCAGGCTTTGATACGATTAAATGCGTTTCAATACCTTGGTTTTTTAGAACTTTAAGCATTCTGACAGCATATTCAATGCCGGTGGCACCGGATAACGCAATAATAATTCGATTATGTTTAAGCATGTGCTTGAGTGATAAAGTGGTATTTGAAATTGGCTGGGAGTATATATCACAGGTGCAGTATTTTATAGATTTTTTTTGAGCGGCGTATTGCATACGCCTAGTACTTTCTGTGTTGCTTAAATTTTATTTTATTTTTCTTCACCGCTGTTTCACAGCTGATGTGACTTTTCTGCAAAAGGTTCCATACATTTTTGAAAAGCGGCTCTGCACAATCCGTGTTACGGGTGTTTCGCAGAAAAAACTTGCAGTAGCAGTTTTTTAAATCCTGCTCAACCTTTTGGCATTGCCCCAAAAGTAGGCAAAAACGCTAGCCTCACAAATTTCTTAACGCTTTTAAAACAGGTGCTTTGCAAACTCGTTGCACTCAAACAGTGCAATGCACTTATCTGTTTTAAAACCTAAAATTTGCTATGGCAATATTACCGATTCCCGCTCGTTGGCTAAGCGTTATTTACCTCTCCCCTTGCGGGAGAGGTCGCATAGCTTGCTATGCGGGTGAGGGGAAGTGAAACTATATTATATCTACAACTAGCGCAACGGCTTTAAGGTTCGATAAAGACTAAATAGAAAATACACCAAAATATAACTAACAATCGTCCAAGTCAAAAGGGTATTGGAAACTGGCCAGATAAGTGCTGATGCAATCGTTGCTGCCCCCCATATGAGGGTGTAAATAAACATCAATGAAATAATGGATTTACGCTTGCTTAGATAATTCATACGTGATGGGTAGATATATTTAATCGGCACAAAGGTCAAAATAGTTAACGCGATAATAATAACAAAGTTGGTGGTGCCTGAGAATTGGAAATAAATCAGATAATAAATCGCGAGATTCCAATAACTTGGAAAGCCCTTAAAGAAATGATCTTTGGTTTTGGCATCAATTTGACAAAATTGATAGCATGAAGCGAGCATGATCAAAATAAGAGCGAGTGTTTTAAAGCCATCAGGTACCACATCGGTGATATAAACCCATACAGCAGGAATAACGGCATAATTAGTGAAATCGATAATATTATCTAATAAGCCACCATCTAAAGGTGCCAACTTTTTAATGTCAACGCGACGTGCTAACGTGCCATCAGCAGCATCGATTAAAATCGCAATGACGACATAGAGGAAAGAAAGTTTTAAATAATGGATATAATCAAGATGGTTTCCTAGTAACTTAGCGGCATAGGCTTGTGCTGAGCTGGTTAAAGCAAGTACTGAGAAAACAGCACCACTGGCGGTAAATAAGTGTACAAACCATGCGTAAATACGCTGAAAAAAAATAGGCATAGACTTTTAAAGTAAACTCAAAGTCTGGATAGGTTAGCAAAAAATACTTCAGATAGAAAGTTGTAAAAATTGTGAATGAACTAAAATCCTAAATCCGCCCAAATAGCATCAACTTTATCAACAATATCTTGACGCATGGTGATCACCTCACCCCATTCGCGCGTTGTCTCACCGGGGAGTTTATTGGTAGCATCCAGCCCCATTTTTGAGCCTAAGCTTGCCACAGGCGAGGCAAAATCCAAATAATCAATCGGTGTATTATCAATTAGTGTTGTGTCTCTTGTCGGGTCCATGCGTGTGGTAATTGCCCAGATCACATCCTCCCAAGATCGTGTGTTGATGTCCTCATCAACGATAATCACAAACTTGGTATACATGAATTGACGTAAGAATGACCAAACACCCATCATTACGCGCTTGGCGTGTCCTGGGTATTGTTTTTTGATACTGACAACTGCCAAGCGATAAGAACAGCCCTCAGGTGGTAGATAAAAATCCACGATTTCAGGAAATTGCTTTTGAATGATGGGCACGAATATCTCATTAAAGGCAACACCCAAAATAGCCGGTTCATCTGGCGGGCGTCCAGTGTAGGTGCTGTGATAAATAGGATTTTTGCGATGGGTGATTTTCTCAACTGTGAATACAGGGAATTTTTCAACTTCATTATAATAACCGGTGTGATCGCCAAAGGGCCCTTCCTCGGCGATATCATTAGGATATATAAAGCCCTCTAAAATGATCTCAGCATGCGCCGGTACCATAATATCTTCACCATGGAGGATCGAAGGGGTGAGTTCCGTTTTGCTACCTCGCAATAATCCGGCAAAAGCATATTCAGAGAGCGTATCGGGAATGGGGGTTACTGCTCCTAAAGTAGTCGCAGGATCTGCTCCCAATGCAACGCACACTGGGAAAGGCTTCTCGGGATTTGCTTTGCACCAAGCTTGGTAATCAAGCGCACCTCCACGATGATGAAGCCAACGCATAATAAGGCGATTCTTACCAATGACTTGTTGGCGATAAATGCCTAGATTTAAGCGCTCTTTCCGAATACTATTGGTGATGGTTAATCCCCATGTCACAAGAGGAGCAATATCTCCAGGCCAACAGGTTTGTATGGGCATTTGATAGAAATCGATATCATCTTTGTTAATGATTACCTCACGACACGGCGCACTTTTGATTACTTTAGGTGACATCTTTAAGACTTGTTTTAAAATAGGCATTTTATCCCAAGCATCTTTAAGACCTTTTGGTGGTTCGGGTTCTTTTAAATACGCGAGAAGTTTACCAATTTCGCGCAGTTGGCTGACATCCTCAGCACCAAGTGCCAATGCAATGCGTTTTTCAGTGCCAAATAAGTTGGTTAATACTGGCATATCATGATTTTTAGGGTTTTCAAATAAAAGGGCAGGTCCTTTATTATGAAGTACGCGGGATGAAATCTCGGTCATCTCCAGAAAAGGTGATACTTCTTGTTTGACGCGTTTTAGCTCACCCATTTCCTCTAAGTGATCTAAAAATTCGCGCAAGTCTTTGTAGTTCAGCATAAATGCCTTATCAATTTATCTCAAGATGATGCTTATGGTAATGATTCAAGATGCAAAAAAGCAAGTGTGACGGTTTGATTTCTCACAAGTACGAAGTGTTAACCGTCTCTTGAGCACAGTCGAAGAGCGCGGTATATAATGGCTTCGACTTACGCTCAGGGTACGGTGAGCACTTATGGGGGAACATTTTTAGTCTTAGCCGAAAATTTTAGGTTAGTGACTTCTTCATTTATCTAAATGATCAGGTTAGAATGTCGAGCATTGATGAATTTAATGAGTTGTTATATACAAATGTCATTAGGAAAAGAAGATCTAAAACAGGCGGGATTAAAGATTACGCAACAAAGATTAAAAATATTACGCATTTTTGAAGAATCAGAGCAGCGCCATTTATCTGCCGATGATGTGTATAGAATCGTTAAAGAAAAAGAAGAAGATATTGGAATTGCAACGGTTTATCGCGTGTTGGCGCAGTTTGAGTCAGCTGGATTGTTGCAGCGCCTAAACCTTGGGCGTGAGCAAGCGGTATATGAGCTTGATTCGGATGACCATCACGATCATATGATTTGTGTCAAATGCCACAAGGTAGAAGAATTTGTTGATCATGTGATTGAAGCCAGACAGGTTAAAGCGGTAGAGGAGTTAGGAGGCAAACTTGTTGAGCATAGCTCAGTACTGTATATCGAATGTAAGGATTGTTTAAATAACAAAAAGAAATAAATTTATGCGAAAGCACGTTAAAATACAACACTAGCAGATAGTGTTAGCATGCTGACGTTGCCGTTAGGAATACCGTAGAATAATCCTGATTGCCCATTGTGTGGCATAATGTAACTATATTCGCCTTTCAAGACAATGTTCTGTGCAATATAACGATTTAAGCCAACGGATAACGTTGTTTGATTTTCTGGAATTTCAGTTGGCCAATTTTTGGGGTTGTTCAGTGTGTCACTATTGGTTGTGTGTAAATTAGCAATGCTAATATACGGTAACCAATTGTCGGTGTTATAACCAATAGTCATATATTCACCAAGTAAAGATGCCATTGGATCTGCTTTGCGATAAGCGACTTCAGCGCTGAGCATTAGATTGTGAATATTCCAACTAGAGCCTAAGCTTAAAAATTGGGCGTTAATGCCATTTTTATTATTGGTTTGACCATTGACTGTGGCTGATACATCAACCTTACTGTATAGATAAGCGCCATGTAGACTAAAACTGCCATTATTTAAATCAACACTTGAACCAATGAGATTATAGGCTTTGCCAGCTAAGGTGATTTTATCTTGTAAGGTTGGTGCAAGGCGCATCATCGCATCGTATTTAAAATCGTTTTGACCGTAAAAAGGGGATAATGTCAGCTGCCAATTTTGATTTAAATTAATCGTATAATCTGCCTTGACGCCATTGAATGAATAAAAAGGAATAATGCGATAAACTTCATTGGGTAAAAAAGCATAAGGATAGCTGTAACCTACATCGATTTGTTGCGAGTACATGTAAGAGGGTAGTTGCATACGTCCAGCGCTAACACGCAAATTCGAATTGACTTTATAAGCCAGATAAAGCCATGGTGTTGTCAGGTTAAAGGCATTATGACCATTGGTACTATCACCATTGGCAACCACTTGACCAACCGCGCTAAAGCCACTGCCTAAATCAGCGGATAATTGTAAACCTAATAATGAAGGTGTTGCAAAATTAGGATGATTGTCAATTGTGCCATGTCCTGGCATAGCATAAGGTGTGGAGCTAGTGCTTGTCGTCATACCGGTTGACGCAAAACCACTGATATCAACACCGACCTGTCCTAGATTAAAAGTATGCGCGTAAATAGGCGCGATGGTGATCAGGTTGGCAGCGATCAATAGTGATATTTTTGATTTATTGTAATTCATTGAGTAACCTCTACTTTAATTGTTTTTTGTTTTGAGTGACAGGCGCCAAGATATCAATAAAATGATTTCAATCTAAGCAAAGGAAATAATGAAATGATATATTTGCTGGCATATAGTGTCAGTAAATGCAGTGTTTTCTAGGTCTTACAGGAAGAAATATTAAATTATCACAGCCAGCACTTTTACTGTCGTTAACGTGTGCTTTTAATTCTGTGTAAGGTATAAAAGTGACAACAAAAGGCAAGTATTTATATCAAATGACCTACCTCAAACCGTTGTCAAAATTAATATTTCGTTGAAAATGCAGGTTATGTTATTCATGGACTGTTAGATAAAATAGGAGCATTAATATGGCCAATCAATATGCGGATAGTTTTAGGGACTATATTTTAAAAAGATATAAAAAACCGATAGATGAAGTACTGGCTATTTTTTCTTATCGCAATATGACGTATCGTGATGTTGCTGAGCTAACGGGCTACAAAGAAACCACCGTGCGTAAGTGGTGTCGTTATTTTGATGTCGAATTATATAGTGACTATGAACCTTCAAAGCATTACGCTGTTGATATATTAAGTGCGGTTCGTAGTGAAAAACTCAGTTGTGATAATGTCTTGTTTCGACCTTGGCGTCGTCAGTTTTCGCATGGGTTGTATGTCAAAACGATATTTTAATTTAGCTGCATTTATATTAATTCATGTATGCTAGCACAAATGAAGAAAGCGTAAGTAATCAGTCAATGAGAAAAAGCATCAAACCAACTCATTTTAATAAGGGCGATAACTGCCAAGCAATGCTCAAGCACGGTAAATACTTCGTTTTGCAGTGGTGTCGCTTTGTACTAATGGTAATGTTTACAGTAACCTTGCTATTTAATAGTTGTTTTGCACAATTGCTGGTGATAGCAAATAAAGATTTTCCAGAAAAGCAATTAACGCCACAGTCGCTGCTTGCGTTGTACACTTATAGCAATCATCTTAATAGCACGAATGTGACAACCATTGAACAAACCGATAGAAATATCAACTCGATATTCTATAATGCACTGGGTGTTGATACTTCTTATATTACACGCACACGTGCCCAAGCCCAATTTTCGTCACCCTTAGGGTTTTGTTCTCCCTTGGTATTAGGCTCAGCACAAGCCGTAGTTGAAGCTGTAGAAAAGCATGATAATTATATTGGTTACATTGTTGTGTCACCCGAGCAATCATTACCAGATGATGTCAAAGTTATTTATCAATCGCCGACAAGTGCTCATTATTATCAACGTATTAATACGCCAAAAACAACGAATCATTTACGAACGGGTGATATTTGCTATCTAGAGCATGGCAAGAAAGTCTGCTTGAGCTGAGTGACGGAAATTAATCCTGACTCCGTTATCGTTTATTGTCTTCCATGACACAAATGGATTGCCACGCATCCTGCTCGCAATGACAAAAGGCGTCATCCTGAGCCACCTCTTTTCTTGTCATCCTGAGCCAGGATGGCGTGAGGATCCAATGCGGAGCTGCCATGGATGGTTAGTGATCCTCCTAAAGGTAGTGCCATTGATTTAAGCATGCTGTTTCAAAAACTAGATAATCGAGTATAAAAGTTAATGATAAGGTGCATCTTTGATACATCTTGTGTAACTACTTTATTTTATGTTTGTGCTAAGGTTTCTACTTAAGGATGACATCGCAAAACAGGCAGTGTAAAGCATGAAACACTATTGTATAGTTGTTATTGGGTTGATCGGATTAATTAAAGTACTTTCCTTCGTTGATGTAAGTTATGCAAACTATCGATTAAAAACACAGCTCAAAGACCAAGGCAATGTGCTGACGGTTAATCAAATGTCATTCTTTGTCCCTAAAAAAGATTCAGTGTGCGCCTATGAGATTATTGAGCAAAAAGATCAAACGTCAACGCATAGTTACAATTGTCAATTACACATCTATCATAATGCAGAAGATAACTCAATCGTGTTAACCTATGAGATTAAAGGGCAATGGACAACCCAGTATTCACAAGGAGAAGATGGATGGCATTGGCGGATTACAGAGGTTCCTAATCCAACAAGCACTTTACAGTTGTATTCGCCATTTTACCTTGAGTTTAAGGACATGGGGGTTAAGATGAGTATTGTCAGCCCCACGAGCTTGTATAGTCAATTGACCATCAATGGTGGACTATTGGTTGTTGGTAGGAAATTACACACTCTGTCGACTGTTGCTAATATTTCCTTAAGCTCAGGCTATCCAGTATTTGAAGGATCTATCAAATGGGGTGTGCATCACACGGTTTCCGTTTGAGTTAAAAATGATGACTAATTTTGCGTATCAAAATGTATTTTTATGCATAAAATGATATCGATTTTGACATGCTAAGATCATTTTAAATTACTCTTGACCCTTTAATCTATAAGCTTTTAGTGACATATTTGAGGCTTTGTGTTTTGGGATAAAATTATTGATAATTTACTGACCAATATGGTGAATTTTCAGTTTAAATACAAAAAAGGAAACAACTATGTCAAAACTTACACAAGATGAATTCAAAATAAAATTTGAAAATGACTCATTAACTAATAGTGAAATTATAGAGTACTATGAATTAAGTGGTGAATATAAGGCTTATAAAGATCAATTAACTACAAACTTTACTGTGAGCGATAAACTTTTAGAAGCGGCAAAAGGTAAAAGAACTCTAAATGAACTTGAAAAGCAGACCTTGAGGGAGCAGTTATTTGAGCGAATGATTATCATTGATTTTATAGCGCATTCTAAATCATTAGATAAAGAAACTCAAAGTTATGCCTATGGTGTTTTCATTTCAGATTTAGCTAAATTAAGGGTCTCGTTATCAGATATGCAAGGGTATAATTCTGAATCTTCACCAGATGGTGAATGGTATAAGCAACAGGATTATCAGTTTGTATCTAAAAATAACGAGCAAGCACAACAGTCGTTGATTAGGAATCAGGCATGGCAACAGTTGGAGAATATGTGGGATGATTCATGTGCCAAAGATTTAAAAGCAGCTGCACTTCGTGCAATTGTCAGTAATAAAAATATAGATGAAATGTCAGAATTCAAAAACTTATTGAAGTCAATTTCAAGTGCAGTAGAAACAAAGCTAGCACGGAGTAATAGCTATTTGCCTAAGAAGGTTAGAAGCAATCTAATTAATCGTTATTTAGCTGAAGATGTAAAAAGTTACCTGAGTTTGCAGCTTGAGTCATTAGATCTTGATGATGATTTGAGGAAGTTTGCCACAAAAGTAGCTGTAGAGCGTGTTGAAAAAATGACAGACAACAAAATTTTTCAGAAGACTGTAACAATCGAAGATGATCATGCTAGGAACGACCAATTGAAGTTTGAGTATGGTCAAATTAAAGGTCAACTAGAAGCTAGAGCAAATCTTTTGCCAAAGCAAGAATTAACGATTGAACCTTTGACAGTGCAAGAAAATAATCTGAGCAAAAAAAACTTATCTGATCTTCAAGGAAAAATAAATGAAAATTTAATGCAGCAGAAGCAACTTACTGATGGTTTAAATAGGCTAAAAGACGATCAAGTCGCTTTAGATGAAAAACAAAAAGAAATTGATCGAATTAAAGGCAATATAGGTGAATTAACGCTTAAAAGTAGTCAGCTAGATGACAAAAAATTCGAGTTTGAAGAGAAAACTAAAATTTATGGGGATCTCTTGCAAAATTATGAAAAAACTAAAGATAACATTTGCGTAAGTCTTAACAATCTAAAAAGCGAACACAATCTTCTTGAAGATAATAAGGCTAAGCTCGAAAAGCAAAGTGCTTTAGATGATTTCTACACAGAGTGTGCCAAAACATCTAAGGAAATATTAATGTTGCAATTCAATTACACAAGGGCGGTAGTAGCAAAAGAATCAACAGAATCTTCTTCAGACATTTTAGGTAAAATTTTAAAGTATCAGGATCAACTTGAAGCGCTACAAAATCGAGGTGTCTCTTTAGGTTTAAATAAGAATGATCCGATTATTTGTAATCTTAAATTGGTTGCTGAAGCAGTTTATTCTTATGACCAGCAAGTTAATAATAAAGATCATAATAAATTATTAGATGATGTAAAAAGTACAGGTCGCTCCAATAATTTGTCTAGTACCGACAGTGTAAAGAGTGGAAATAAGGGTGATAAAGATTATTCTGCTCTCACAGAAAGTAATGTAAAAAAAATAGTAGAGAGAAAGACGTTGGAGAATGATGCTAATAGCAATAGTGATAGTGAGAATAGTTTTAATGTGGGGTTGAATGTGAGTCATCTCATCCAAGACTATACTAAATCATGTAATAATCTGCCTAAAACGGTGGAGATAAAATGATAATGACACAGGACAATAACGGGTTCAGGACTAATTTCCGCCTGTTGTCATTGCGAGCATGGATGTGTGGCAATCCAGTTGTGTCATGGATGACAACTGTCACTGAGTAATAAGTGATGATGCCCGCCACTGTCGTGGCTGATGGCAGTGACTTTTTCCCGCAAAAAAGTCACCAAAAAGCTCGCCCTACACGTTTTGTTAACGCCAATCCCATGGGATTTTTGCAAACTCGTTGCACTCAAACAGTGCAAAAATCTAATCCATGGTATTGGACGCAAAACGTTAATGGGCATTAAGTCAGCCAATGAATCAAGAATCAGTTGAGTTTAATCTAATTACCCCTCACCCGCATAGCAAGCTATGCGAGCAATCCCGCAAGGGGAGAGGTAAATATTGTTGAATAATATCAATCGTTCCCTGAGCGAAGTCGAAGGGGAAAGGTTAAAACAAGATGGCTTCGACTAATGCTCAGCCAACGAGTGGTGACCAGAAAGATTGCCATAACAAATTTTAGGTTTTAAAACAGATAGTTTGTAATGAATTGGACATTAAAATTGATTTGTTAAGTGCTTAAAGCCTCAAAATACAAGCGTTTATGTAGACATATCTTAAGCAGTTTGTTTTGTGTATGCCAAAGATGATTTCTGATTAAATTGTAAAGAAACACAGAAATCACAAGGAGCAATACAATGATGCAATTGAATAATAAATGGCGCTCAATATTCTATGCTTTTGGTTTGTCAATGGTTGCATCATATACTTACGCCAAAGCGGGAGTGAATGTATATGTCGACAATCATTGTGACAAAATACAGTATATTGAATCGCAAGTGGATGGTGTTGCAAAGCCAGTAAAAGAGATTAGACCCTATCAACGTACTTTCCTTGAGTATAACGATACAGGCTATTTATCGTACGACAGTGATGTTAAATATTCGGTTTATCAAGATAACGCGAAACAAAACGCATTAGCAACTGTTGATATTGCCTTGCATAATTCATTGCGTAATAATCAATATACTGCCATGTCGTCAAATGAAGGAAATATTGCTATTGATATGCCTAGTCGTTCGTGGCATAACTGGATAGGCACTCCTAGTGTTACAATGCAACTATGTCCTAGAAAGCAACTTGAAATTTCAAAAAACGCGCTGCTTGACGGGGTGAAACGTGTTATTGTCTTTGGCGATAGTCTATCTGATGAAGGTAATTTATTTAGCATGACACAAGGTGCCGTACCAAGTGCACGTAGTTATTATAACGGGATGTTTACTAATGGGAATACTTGGTCTGCCATTTTAAGGGGTAAGCTGTCAGCGCAAGATATACAAATGAGTAATTATGCAGTAGGCGATGCGACTACTTTATCTTATGCCGATACCGAACATCTGCCTTATACTTTAACGTATCAAACTTATATGTATCATGCCAATGCGTTAAATGAAAACTGGCAAGATATCGATAGCACATTAGCAATTATCTGGATAGGTGGTAATGACTATCTGACACAGCCTCTTAAGTTAGATGAAAAAGCACAACAACAATTAACAACGGAGGTTGTGGCAAACATTAAGGCGACGATTTATGACTATGTTCATCCTACTGAGCAAGTACATAAAGTCATCTATAAAGAAATGGCTAAAAACGTATCATAAAGCATCAATGTGAAGCAAAAATTATATGCATATTGACTGATGCAAAGTGGCTACATATGCTACCAGTTGTAATAAATTATACGAAATTGTATTTAAGTGACTGCATAAGGAAGTAAGATGAAAAATACAAATAAAATTTTAATTATTGATGATGATAAAGAAATATTAAGTCTTGTGTCAGATTTGCTAAAAAAGCACGGTTATAAGACGGAGTGTGCTGAAACTGCAGAGCAAGGACTCAAAAAATTACAATCTAAACCGGATTTGATACTGTTAGATATTATGTTACCAGATGGTGATGGTGTTGATTTATGTCGTCAAATTCGTAGTCAATGCGACATTCCAGTGATCATGCTAACCGCTGTTGATAGTGACATTAAGAGGATCTTAGGTTATGAATTTGGGGCATGCCAGTACATTACCAAACCATTTAATCCAGATTTGCTCGTGGCACAAATAAAGAGTGTATTTAATATTAAACGCACACCAAAAAAAATAAATTCTCGTTATATTTGTTTTGGTCCTTGGCGGCTTGATATTTATGAAAGAACGCTTTTTGATCGTGATATGGTGACGGTTGAACTCTCCAGAGCCGAATACGATCTTTTGATGTTGTTAATTGAAAATGCACGGCGAGTTGTCTCAAGAGATCAGATCACAAAGTCAATGCATAATAGACATTATGATGGCATCGATCGTTCTGTGGATATCACCATAGGGCGTTTACGCAAAAAAGTAGAGCAAAATACCGCACAGCCGCGGCTAGTAAAAACAGTCCACAGCACTGGGTATATTCTAACTACAGATGTACACTATACCGACAGCTTAACCGATGACTTTTCTTCAGAGTTGAGTGAAATGAATCACTTTTGATTTTTAGTGCTTTATACCATTTACAAAGCAGTCTGCAGTATTTCCTTTTTCACTCTATTGAGGTAAGACTTTTTAGAAATAATCACATCGCAATCAAGCATGCTGATGATTTTTTCCTGATTGCCGGTGATGTAACGCTCCCATAAACCATGTTTCTGCCCGTTAATGATAACGCAGTCGATATGGTTTTCTTGAACATATTCCTTAATTGCGTGAACGACTGAGTTGTCGATTATAACAACTGGCGTAAAATGATAATTATCGCCGACATGGTTTATTGATTGTATTAGTTTCGCTTTGGCAGCATTCAGTTGCTCCTCATTAAGTTCATTAATAATACCAATCAAAAAACCGGTTGTATCAAGTACTTTAGGGATTACGGTAACGATATGAAATTCAGTATTCTGGGGAAATAGTCGAAGACTGATTTCGTCGATCATACAGGTATGCTTCTCATAAATATCTAGCGCATAGAGTACTTTTAGTGGCTTATTTTGTACATTTTCCATAAATATATCCTTGATTTAGAGGTTACAGTACGGTGCTGATCGTATGTGTTTTTTGATGGGAAAAGTATGTACGACAAGTGACAATGTGTAACATTAATTATGATAAATATTGCACCAATATCTGAATATGGCACTGGTGAAATCAATGTGCTATTGCACTGCAAATATGTCATTTTAAAATACATATTATTACAAGTAAGGCATCTTATTGCGTATATTTGTCACATTCAACAAAAGTGATGATGAAGTCAATGGCTAAAAAACTCAATAATGCAAAAGCAATACTGCAACGATGGCTATATTTTGTCACTATTACAATGTTCTTTTGGCAAAACACCCTTTATGCGGCAACATCAGTGATCAAGAATCAAAGTGATGAATCCGTCTTTAACAATGTATTAAGACAAGATTTTTCGATGTCACCAGCGCAAATAAAGAAGTTAAAAACCATCATTAGTGCACATCAGCAAGCAACAGAGTTGTCTCCCGGTGAGACATTAAATGCACAAAATCGCACATTAAGCGCAAGTATTAAACCAGGAGATACCAAAGATGCACCTTTGGTCATTGTGACAAAAGGAATGGTAACCTCAGTAGTTATTACTGATCAAAACGGAACACCTTGGCCGTTGGATTCTTTTACTGTGGGTAACCCAGGTGATTTTAATGTCAAACAATCAGGCAAAAGTGTGCTATTAATTCAAGCACTTAAAGGCTACAGCCATACAAATATTGCTTTAATGCTCTCAGGTGTTGCGGTTCCACTCATGGTCAATGTGATTTCAGGGCAAAGTAGTTATGATTCTCAAGATTATATTCAGGTTCAAGCTACACAAGCCGGCAAGCAAAGTCAGACAAGGCTTGGGCAAGCACCTAAATACCTACAAGATCTACTGGCAGGTATACATTTAGCTGGCGCGAAATCACTTGATATTGAAACAGACTCAGATGCCAAAATGTGGGTTTATCAAGACAAATATCTTATTTTAACAAGTGCCAGTTTGTCCTCACCAGGATTTGATGCGCAAGCATATAATACGATGAGTCATATGCACGCCTATAGTTTACCCAAAGCACCTTATATTTTATTAACAGATAAAAATGGACAGACACAAAGTATTCAGGTTATAGGCGAGGCGCAATCATGAAAGGGGTAATCAAAAAGCTATTGAGTATGCCAAGATCACGTATTGTTATTGGTGTGATGTGTGTTTTCTTTATTGTTGGTTTTGCTGTGAATAGTTGCTCAAATACAACTGATACAGATCATGGACAAACGATGAATTCTTCGATTGAAGATACAGCGCTTAATTTGCAGCACAATAGCGCGATTTCGGCAAATGACTATCAACAAAAGTTAGACCACTATAATAGTGATCAATATCATCAAGCAGAGATCACTGGGAAAAGTTATTTCCAACAGCCTAATGGGCGCATCAATGATGTTAGTGGTGACAGAAGTAATCCATTAACTGATCAGCAGAATGGGCAACAGAAAGAAAAGAAAAAAGAGAAGCAAGAGAAGCAAAAAGGGCAATATAGTCAAGGTACAGATACTTCAACAGTGTCTTCTAATAGTCTGGCATCAGTACAAAGCGTGCATGCACGTCATATGAAGCTGGCACATTCGTTATCAGAAGATGAGTCATCAACGCTTGCGCAACGTGCGCAAAAAGATTTGGATGATGTTTATGGTCAACCAATCGACAATCAACAGGCGCAACAACTGTACCAAAAAGATGTACAAGGGGTTGTTGCCAAATGGTCAAATCAATCCAACATGGAGACCAAAGATGCGCCTAAAGATAATGCAAATATGACAAATAACGGTGAGATAAGTAGTCAAAACAAAGCCGTATTGGTTAAAGCAGGATACATTGGCTTCGCGGTGATTGACACCTCTGTTAATAGTGATCAGATTGGGACACCTGTATTGGCACATATTGTTGAGGGACCTTTGAAAGGGTCGAAGCTCCTTGGCAGCTTTACTCGTGAGGGTGATTATATCGTGGTCAAGTTTAACTTAATGTCCATGCCAAGCAGAAGTAACAGTATTTCAATTAATGCTTATGCAGTTGATGGTTCAACCGCGCAAATTGCATTAGCCAGTGATGTTAATCATCACTATATTGAGCGCTATGGCAGTTTATTTGCAGCAGCGTTCTTGCAAGGATTTGGAACCTATTTTTCAAATCAAAATCAAAATCAGCAGATTTGTTTAAGTGGTCAAAGTGGTGGGTTATTGCCATGTTTTAATGTCAATAGCAACAATCAGCCTTCAGTAAAAAGTGCCGCATTTTCTGGACTGGGGCAAGTGGGTACAGCATTAAGTAGCAATATGGCATCAGTCTTTAACAGACCACCAACCGTGAAGTTATATCAAGGTACTGGCGTTGGCATTTTATTTACCAATGATGTAAATGCATGAGCGTGACAATGAAAGGAAAAACGATGAAACAAAAACGATTAGCAATAGTTGAAAAGCTAAAACAAATAAAATGGCTAGATAAATTAAAACAATTACGCATTGACGCTCGTTTGATGACGTTATTTGAACGCGTTAAAAAGGGTAACGGTTTTCGTTTGCAGTTTGCGCATGTGCTCATGGCTGGAACCGTTGCAGTAATTGGGTTGGGTGTGTATTTAGGGTATCGAATCATCGTACCTTATAAACCACAAGCGGTTACACAAACTGTTAACCCAGGATTTGGTGACTTTCAAAAAGTACATGCAAATCCTATCCAAAGGAGTGATAATACAAAGCTTATAACCAATAGCCAAAGCAATACATTGGCGATGGCATCGCATGCGACCAAAGCATCGCCAGAGGCTCAAGACGGTAACACGGACATGCCGGCGAATAAAGCCAATACTACATCACATTTAAGCAATGCGCTGACTCATGCTCATGAGTCAACAGCAGCAGTAGATAAAGAAGGTAAAGGAAGTAAAGTCAATGATCAAGATAATGAAAATCAAATAAATAAAGAGAATAAAGAAAATAAAGAAAATTACAAGCGTGTTGCCAGTAGTACACTTGCAGAGTCAGATTCAACGATCGTCACAAAAGATCATAAGCTAAACGAAGACATACCAATTGATGCCAAGCAACAGGTTGCAAGCGCAAAGCATACTGTGCCTGATCATGCTCAAGCACCAGTGACGTCTAAGCAGGTGCCTGCCAATGATACGTTAACCAATCAGGTTGATAGTGAGTCACAAAAGATAGGTCAAGCCCATACAAATAGCCAAATTGAAACCTCTTTACAAACAGGCACGCATGCAAAGGTATTAAATCAGAGCATATCGGCACTTGAGCAACAGGTCAGTATGTTATCTGAGCAACAAAAGCGATTGCTTGAGCTAGTTAAAACTCAACAGCAAATGCAAGAAAAACAGCAACAGCAATTAGCGCAAAAAGCACAGCAAAGGCAAAACAAGTCGATTGATTCACTCATAAGTGGTAATGATATTACGGCGCAAAAACTCCAACAGATGTATGAAATGTTGCATGCGTTAATGATGAAAAATACTTTAATCAAAAACCCATTATCGCTCGTTGCTGTGGTTGGAAACTATGCGTGGTTACAAAATAATAAAGGGGTTACGCAATCGATTACGCTTGGCAGTAAAATTGATGGCTATGGTGAAGTGCTCAAAATTGATGATCAGAAAAATCAAGTTTTGATGAGCTCAGGTTATATTTTTAAATAAATAACGGTTATGACAATATTATCCATCAAAGCCGTAAGGGCAATTCATGCGGCGGCAATTCGTGGGGTCGTAATTCATGTAGGGGCAATTCATGAATTGCCCCTACTTAAGGTGAGATGTGAACTTTGGTATTTAACCTAAATAAGATAAACAAAGTAGTCAGGAAATATGAAAAACTGGTTTGAATTTTTACATGGTGGCAGTCAGGCATTGATTAATTGGCTGTCACATTATTTAAAGCAAGAGCTTTCTGCATATTGTGATTTATATGGAATTGATGATGAGCAGTCATTATTGATCAATAAAAATGGCTCGCTGCTGAGTGTTTTTGAGCTTGAGGGCTTCTCGCAAGTTGCTTCCGTAGCGCAATTACAACATTTATCCAATAAATTATCACAAGTCTTGCAACCGTATTTAGCAAAGCTCGGTCATAGCCTACAGTTTGTTATAGATTATAAACCAACGATGACCATCGAAAAATCTCAAAAGATATCACAAACATGGCAGCATAATTTAGCCTTATTACAAGCCGATATTGCCCATGAATTGTTACAGTCAAAACAGCAACATTTGACTCAGCATTGTTGTGAAATACGTGTTTTTATTGTGGTTTCATCACACTTAACACTATTAGATAAAGAAGATATTAAACAATGTAAATCAAAAACAGTAATCAAGGATAAGGTAGTTACGGATGTAATGTCTGAATATCTTAAGCACAGTGCTGATATGCTCTATGCATTACATATCGGTTTTCTTGAAGATTTTTGTGAAATTTTTAAGCAGTTACAATTAAGTTTGATTAAACTTGATGGGGTTGATGCTGTGAAAGTGATAAAAGCGCAGCTTTATCCGCATGGTGAATTAGAACATTGGCAGCCAAGAGGCGCAAGTGACAAACTATCAATCAAAGTCAATCCTAAAACAAACGATGCTGAACTTGCTCATATTGCATTGGATCGTCAGCTCTTAACTGAGGCATTAACCATTGAAAAATCAGAGGTAATCGCTTGTGACGAGATGTTAGCAAGCGTTGTTGGTGTCGAGCTTTTCCCACTTGATGAGGTCGGTTTTTATTCATTGTTTAATCAATTAACAGCAAAGAAAGCGCCATTTCGGATCAGTTATTTTATACGTCCTGGTGGACAGGCATTATTAAAGCTTAAGTCAGTGCTAGCAAAATTTTTAGCATTTAGCAATTCAGATAACAAGCTGATTCTAAATGCACGTGACGTATTAGCTGAATTTGAACGTTCGCAATTACAGGCAATTGTTAAAATGACAATGCTTTTAACAACGTATGTAACAGACCAAGATCAGCTAAAACTTAAAAAACAGCGCAACGCCTTAGTTAAAGCAGTCAATGCTTGGGGCAGTGCACAAGTCAAAACACATCATGGTGATCCTTGTAAAGCCTATATGGACAGCATAATGGCAATGACGCATGAGCCGATCAATCCAGCCACTGCCATGCCAATGAATGCCTCTTTGTATATGTTGCCGCTGCAAGTGCCAGCACGCGTATTCCCTGATGGTGGTGTACACTTTCGCACATTAGAGCGCAAATTTTGGCCTTATCAATCCGGCTCCAGTGAGCAAGTCAGTTGGGTTGAGATGATTTATGCCAGAAGTGGATCAGGCAAATCAGTGCTGTTAAATACCTTAAACGACGCCGTTGCAATGTATGCACAATCCAAGCGCTTACCTGTGATTGGGATTATTGATATTGGAGAGTCATCTTTTGGTTTGATGAAACGCTTACAGGCAATGCTACCTGAACATGCAGCATATATTCAATATCATCGTTTAAGCTTAAGTGATGATATGGCAATCAATGTCTTTGATACGCCATTGGGGATGAGAAAACCTAGCGCGCACCAAAAGCAGTTTTTAATAAATTTTATTGCCATCTTACTGCAGGATGCTTTAGATGATGATTTACCTGAAGGCATGACGGCGATGTTGTCATTAATTATTGATACCAGTTATCAAATAGTCAGTGATGATTATCAGCCTAAACAATATATGCCAAATAGATGTTTAGCAGTTGATAAGTACCTAGATAAACAGCAGAAAGCAAAAGATTTTACACATTGGTGGCAGGTGGTGGATTATCTGTTTGCACAAGGTGAGCATACACTGGCAAAAAAAGCGCAAGTTTATGCAATGCCAACCTTGGCAGATACCGTCAGTGCCTGTCAATTTTCACAGATAAAAGACATTTATCATAAAGTAATTGCCAGCACCAATGAGACTTATACGCAAAATTATAATCGCCTGATTTCAGCAGCGATTCGCCAATATCCGAGTTTATCGATGATATCAAAGGTCGATTTTTCAGTCGCGCGTATCTTGTCACTGGATCTTAAATCATTGGATAGCAGTGCATCAGATAAACATTTTAAACAAACAACGATTGGTTATATGCTGGCAAGATATGTGATTGGCTTGAATATCTATTTACCGGATGAAAGCGATAGGCGCCATGCGCCGGATATATATCAAGCGTATCATCAAACGATGCTTGATCAGTCATTTCATACCAGCAAGAGAATTGTCTTTGATGAATTTCATCGCACAAGTAGTGCCAAAATAGTCCAGTATCAAGTTCAACGTGACATGCGTGAAGCGCGAAAATATAAAACACAAATCGCCTTAGCATCGCAATCGCTGGAAGATTTCTCACCACAGATGATCAGCTTTGCCACCTCGATGTTTATCATGGGCAATATGCAGAATAATAGCTCAGAGCAAGTGCTTGGACACTTTCAATTATCAGCAGATGAGATCCAGATGCTAAAGTCTCACGCACATGGACCAAGCCAACAAGGGGTGACATTCTTAGCGAAGTTTATGACCAAACACGGGGCTGTTGGACATGCTTTAAATTTAGTATTGCCAGCAATTGATTTATGGACCTATACAACCACCAGTGAAGATATGTATGTACGCAACCGTTTATGGCAAACATATGATGTGTTGGCTGTTTTAAAAACATTAGCACGTGTTTTCCCCAAGGGGACATTGCAGCAAAAATTTAAGCTTTATAAACAAAAATATTATGACCAATCCGTTGATGACATTTTATTGCTTATCATCGATGAGCTTATTCCGTTGGTTGAAGAAGAAATATTAAAAGAGAGTGATGATGAATCATAATGAAATAGATTATTGGAAAAGCTATCAAAATCCGTTGATTAATAATTTACTGGTTAATTTAGAGGCGCATGAGAGCTCACTAACCCTGACATTGAGTGAGGAGACGCGAGATACGCTTGAAGGCTTGTTGGCGCATTTGTGCAAAGCGGATTTCAAAGCGCAATATGCTGACCTTTTGACCGATGTTTTGTCACAACTTCCCAGTGCTTATTTATCTTATTTTTTAGCGCAATTAGCAAAACATAATGGCGCTTTTTTTAAGGCAACTTTGGATCATGTGGTTGGTTTGCCTTCATCTCATGCAAGAAAAGCAGTATTAGAGCGCGCAGGCGTTGTTGAGAAATTACAAACGTTGGTACGTATTTTTAATGATGAAAGAGTTGAGCGAGTAACGCGCATTCTAGAAACAATGTAAATTATATAGATTATATAAATGAGGTAATTCATATGTCAGAACTCCTTCAAGAAGTCATTGAGAAAAACAGTTTTTATCGCAAGCATTATCAAAAAATCTTACATTTGTTTAGCATCAGTTTGCTGATTAATGTTGTTGTTTTATGTGTATTATTGTTTAGTCATAATCGTACTGAACTGCGATATGTTTATGTGATGGCAGATGGTCAGGTAGTACAGTTGCAATCAACACCTACATTAAAATTAAATAGTGACAATCTAGTGCAATGGGTGGCAAACAATGCACCAAAACTTTATCAGTTGGACTTCTTAAACTACAAAGTGCAAATGCAATCAATGCGCCCTTTATTTAGTGAGGAGGGTTGGCAGAGTTATATCGATGCTTTTAAGACGGTTTTAACACAGATTCGATCACAGAAATTAGTCGCTAAAGCCGTGGTTACAGGGTTACCAATGATTGTAGCAACTGGGTATTTGGAGGGTCAGCCAAGCTGGAAGGTGCAAGTACCAATTGATTTGAATTTTCAAAAAGATCATCAAACACAAGATACACAATATATTTTAACGTTAACCATTAAAGGTATTGAACCCAATTTAAGAGATTTGCGTAGTTTTGAAATCGTTCAAGTATTAGCAATGGCAAAGCAGTAATCAAAAGTTTTGTGTCAAAATGGTCATAACAAAATTTTGGTTATGATCAATAAACTCTTATTATGATACGTAATGCAGTATTAGGGGCAATAATCAATGACTAAAACAAAAGAATTAAATATAGGGCAATTAGGTAGCTCAAATCATCCTAAAATAGTGGCAGTTAATGCACTGTATAACGAGCTAAATGCTGAGCGACAAGCTCAGGTTGATCGCTATGCTGCATGCTTGCAAACGCAAGATTTCTCTGCAGGAATAACAGGTGAGACTAAAATTAAGCTCCTTGCCAATGAAGTCTTTAACGGGATTGAAGAATGTTTTGAATCAAGGTTGCAGGGATTGTCTAAGATATACTCGGAAGATGATGCCTACGCGTATATGAATAAAGCGTATCAGCAAAAACCTCGCTTGTTACTTGAGCATGGCGACAGAATTGATTCAGCAGGTGCTAAACCAAGTATGAGTATTCAAGACTATCTGAATAATGATAAAGGTTATGGATGTGATAAATAGCAAAAAAGCAATCATCAACTAATAAAAAAGGATAATCATATGTCAAGACAACAAGGTATGTCTGAAGACAATAGTTTGACGCATATTTTTATTGCTGGAAGCATTATCTTTTTGGGTTTTGTGGCATATTATTTTTTTGCCGCTTATATCAATAGAGCATATATCCAGATGATGCATTTTGAGTTAAGTGTCTTTGGGTTTTTCTCACATAATGCAAGTGCCCTCAAAAATCAATTAATGCATATTGATGCAAGTCATATATCCTTTAGCGAGTTAATGTCTCTGAACAATCAAGCAGGACTTTTGCTGCGATTACCGGTTGCGATTATCCTTGGCTTTTTGATTTGTGCTGTGATGTTACTGCATCCTAAAAAATTATTTAATGTCTATTATGATATGGCAAAACTTGCTAAAAAAATGGTGAGTCATTTTAAGCATATTACACCGGTGATAGATCAGCATTTAGAGCAAACATCTCCTAAGGAAGGTGTTTGGGCTTCAGCATTAAGTAGTAGTGATTTTATAAAACAATATGGATTGTATAGTAACGATAGTCAACTAGATGAGAACAAGCTTGAACAGCAGCTTGTAAAGCAGCTAGGGCAAAAGTTTAATGCTTTTGACGATCTATCTATTAATGAGCAAATATTATTTACAGTATTTGCATTAAGAATTGCCGGTAAAGATGCCAAAGCTCAGTGCTTATTGGAGAAAGCATCGACAAATGCTATTGATCACAAAGCGCTTAACGTATTATCTGAATCGGTATTAGAGCATCCAGAGGTTAGTGCAATATGCCAAAAGCATGCCTATGTTCGCACGCTTTTATGTGGGTTATTGGCAAAAGCCAGATCAACTGGCATTCTCGCGACAGCAAGCTTTTTATGGCTTAAAACAAAGGATCGAACCCTATGGTATACCTTGAACAATGTTGGTAGACAAGCGGTTTTTATAGAAGGGGCTTCCGCTTTTGGTCATTGGCAAACTGAAAATGCGGTGGGATTTAAGGTCGAGACTCCACTTTTTGAGCAGTTGATAAAAACAATAAAAGATCAACAATAACGCTAATGACATTACCTTAAGAATTATTTTGTAAATATAGATTGCTTTGCAACGAAGTTAAATCAACCATCCCTGATAAAATGGATTGCCACGCATCCATGCTCGCAATGACACACTCTGACTTGTCATCCTGAGCCAGGATGGCGTGAGGATCCAATGCGAAGCTGCTATGGATGGTGATTGATCCTCCTAAAGGGAGTGCCATTAAACAATGGCAGAATTTTAAACTTGAGAGATATAGGAAGCAACAATGAAAATTAACAATAAATCACTTTAAGATATATTATGAAACATCAATGGTTATTTGAGCGCAGTCAATATCAAGCCTATCAAACTTGGTTGACGATGATTAATAAAGAGATCACAGAATATGACCTCAAAAAATGCGCCTTATGTCAAAGTGATGCTAATCAATATCCACTGACTTTGCAGCCTTTTCCAAAGGACTATGATTTTTCAGCAAGTGACCATAATCAAGGTTTTGTATGTACAACATGCCTTGATAGCATATTTGCCTGTCACCCTTCAAAAAAAGAGAAATTAAATGGCTGCTTTATTTATTTGCCAGAAGTAAATCAACTTAAATTAAATTACTTTATGAATTGGTTGCAATATGGCAATGATATCTCAAGTATCGATAAAAAAAGCTTTTATGCTGAGCTTAAAGCGTGTCAAGGTCGTTGGTTGGATATCATTGGTATAGATATTAGTGATCCGTTTTATTTTAGGCTTTTTTACCATAAGCACCTAGATCAAGCCAATAAACTGTTTGATAAAACGCGCTTTTTACCTCATTTTACTGATCATTAATATGCCCGCCACTGACGTGGCTGATGGCAGTGACTTTTTTCCCGCAAAAAAGTCACCAAAAAGCTCGCCCTACAAGTTTTGCTAACGCCAATCCCATGGGATTTTTGCAAACTCGTTGCACTCAAACATGCAAAAATCTGATCCATGGTATTGGGTGCAAAACTTTAATGGGCATAAAGATTGCCATCTTGCTCAATGAGACCGTCGATTAATTTCACTACCTTAAGAAGTGGTTTTTAAATATGGGCTTTGCAACAAACTTAAATCAACCATCCCTGATAAAATAGATTGCCACGCATCCATGCTCGCAATGACATCCTATGACTTGTCATCCGTAAGCCAGGGTGGCGTGAGGATCCAATGCGAAGCTGCCATGGATGGTGATTAATCCTTCTAAAGGTAGTGCTATTAGTAATGATAGTGGGGTCTGGTAGCATGGTCAGAGCTAATTTTCGTCACACAATGCTTTAAGATAGAAGAAGATAGAAAAAGGCGTGTTATTGTCGCCAACAAATGCGCACTATTAATCCATGCGTATCTGTGCGGTTTTTAATGTTAATATGTGCATTGTTCTTGGTAATAATTTCTTTGACAATGGCAAGTCCCAAGCCTGAGCCTGGAATACGATGATTTCTGGCTAAATCGATGCGATAAAAAGGTTCAAAAATATGTGCTAGTTTATCCTCGGCTATTCCTGACCCTGAATCGATAATTTCTAGGCAAATCTTTTTATCATGAGCGTTAGTCAGTTTAACCTGAGCATCTCCAGCGTATTTCAGGGCGTTATCAATAAGGTTTTGTAAGACGCGTTTAAACGCTTTGCGTTGAAGTGTTAGAATACAAGGTTTCGTATCGGTTGTTATACATTGTACATCAAAGCCTACATCTTGATACTCATGACATATCGACTCAATTAAGTCGCTAAGATTGACTTGGTGGAATGTCTCTTCAAAATAGCTTTTTTTGGCAAAAATCTGTATTTGATTAAGCAGATAATCCATATCATCAAAGTATTTCTGTAATGCGTGTTGATCTTTGGGTAGAAGATTGCTTCTAGTGTAAAGTATGGCTTTGGTAATAGGCGTTTTAATATCATGTGAAATGGCAGCAAAAATTTGTAACTTTTCCTCATTGATTTTGGTGAGTTTGTTGCTTACAACGGCGATAATCTCCGCCATGTTTTTGAAGTTGAATGCACTGTTATAGGTGATCAACTGCGGATCAATGTCAAGTTCACTTGCAATTTTTTTCATTCTCAAAAAAGGGACAATCAGCTTTTGTGTGCAGAAAAAATACCAAGGGATAATGATGACGAGGCTCATTGCAAATAATGCAATCATCAGATATAAGTAGAATTTTTCAGATGCTTTAACGGTGAAATTAGCACAGAAATGATGATCATAACAGATCGATAAATGCCGCGCTAAAAAATGAGCTTTTGATAGTTTAAGCATAATGCTTTTACGAATTGCTTTATGAAGTGGGGCATCACCATTATTCTTGATTGAATTAAGGTCAAAATAGATCGTCTTGCTGTAATGTGGGTAAGCAGAAAAATCAACAGCAATATTATCTGAAAGCTGATGTTGTTTTTGATCAAGTTGCTCAGATTGATCAAGTCTATCAATCAAAGCAACAGCAGAGTCTGTGATAAGGTGAACGGTTCGATGATACTGAGTTGTGCGATAACTTAGAAATGAAATAACGATTAAAGTAAAGTTAATCACTAAAAATAAGGTAAATAAACTCGGTAAAAACCAAAATTTTAAATGGTGCTTATGCATGAGAGCTAAACTTATAACAAATATCATGTTGATCTTGTCTATAGTAGAATAGGTTTTGCATTCAAACGCTATATACAGACATAGCGTAAATGACATCAAACTATATCATAACGTCCACTGAAATTACGTTTGGATATATGATGAATCATAAGTTAATCATATGTATATGTATGTGATAATTAGCGATATTAAGTTTCAATAAATAGGATTCAATGCAGCGCATCTAGGGCTAACATGTCGGTTGAATGTCAATTCAAATTAATACACGTTGCACACAAGACATATAAGGACATAATACCATGAAAGAAAATATGAAAACCTCGGTAAAAGTGGCATTGGGAGGATTTGATGATCCTTGCTATATCGTTGATAAAGATGCAAAAATAGTCGATTATAACGATGCTTATGCTGATTTGATTGGTGCTAAAAAAACAGATTTGTTAGGTAAGAAGATTACTGATACTAAGTTGTACTTCAATCGTAAGATAGAGCAAGACAATCTACAGTTTATGGCACAAACTAAGCTACAGCATACGACAGCGCTAGAGGGCTATTATGATCCTAGTGGGCGCTTAGGAGAGATTGCATTAATGTCACATAAAATGCTGATATTTGATGGTGATAGACAAGTGATTGGTTTGATTTGCTTGGTTAAGATGAATGAAGGCAATAATAAAGTAGCCTTGCAACTGAAGGAATGTCTTAATGCATTGAAAGGTTATAGTCAATTTCTGATGAAAGAAGATTGCTTTTTAGGACAAATGGATGCGATTGAAGGTGCTAAGGCAATCACCGATAGCTTGGCATCAATTAGCACGCAGATATTAAGCAAGGAGTATGTACCATTTTGGGATAGAGTATACAAAAGGATAAAAGCAAATGATGTTGCAAGTTATTTCTTTTTTAAGGCGCTCATTATATATGATGATATCGGTAGTGATCTGATGGTTGCTTTGCAATCAAGTTACTATATTCAGTTTGATATTATGACACATAAACAGGCTCTAGAAGATAGTGCTGTGCTTGAGTCGTTAGGCAAAGGAGAATACCAAATAGTTATTACCAATATGATTGATGCAAAGATACAAGCACTAACAGCGAATACGTCGACATGTTACTTTGGCATAAAAACAGCTTCAGGCGCGATACATCCTAGTTTGGCTGAGCCTAAGGTGGTAAAAAGGCTCACTATGCAGAGCCTGATAAGTAGCATTGATGAAAATGTATTTAAGCCGTGGCGTGAGTCTGTTGCACAGATGATCAAAGAGAAAGTTGACCAAGAGAAGTATCTAACCATCTTATACGTAGAAGATGATGAAAATTCAAGGGTTAGCTTTGAACGATTGATTTCTATTTGCCCTTATATCGGTGATGCAGAAAAAGGGCAATGCATGAGTGCTAGTAGACCGCTAGAGGCGTTGGATATCGTAAAAAATAATGTATTTGATATTATCGTGCTTGATATAGGCTTGCCTGAAATGGATGGCTTTGAGTTGGCGGTGCAAATACGAAACCTACAGTGGGAAAAAGGCGATATTGCTTGTCCTATCTATGGTTACACCGGTCACCTTATTGAAGCGGATGAATTGAACTATCAAACTTGCGGTATTGATTGGATTTTTATTAAACCTGAGCTTGCTATTGATATCAATAAGGTCATTCGGAAATTCGTCCCTGAAAGCATGCTGATTTAACTATTTTCGCAACTATCTATTTGAGCTGTTTTTATGATCATTTCTAGACTTTCTTAAGTAATTACCTATTTTTACTATTTTTTACGCTTGTGCACAATGCTATCATTATCTGACTGGGCTGCTCTTTTCAATATCTCAACTTTTACTGATTCCGGCATGTCAGTATCGATAATATTTTGAGTCTCTTTTTTGCTGAGATGTTTTAGTGGTGAATTACGTTTTTGATTGATGTATTCAGTCAATGATTTTAACATTTTTGTTCTGCTCTCCATGTGTTTATATTTTACCTAGCAGTAAAAGTCACCTATATTCCAATGGCACTACCTTTAGCAGGATCATTAACCATCCATGGCAGCTCCGCATTGGATCCTCACGCCATCTTGCCTTACGGATGACAAGTCAGAGGGTGTCATTGCGAGCATGGATGCGTGGCAATCCATTTTATCAGGGATGATTGATTTAACGTCATTGCAAAGCCTATATTTACAAGCTACTTCAAGGTAGTGCCATTAACCTAACTATGCCGAATTGTTACTTTAGCGTTAACCGCATTAACTTAACAGTCCGTTTGAGCATCGTTTTGTATCAATCACATGCTTTTTGATACGTTTAGAGCGTATAAGTTCAGTTGATATCCAGTGACAATGCCAATAGCCAAGTTGTTAGTCTGGGCAGTGTCCCTGTTGCCCCTATCCCCCGCAGCTTGGCATAAAATTTTTGTGAAGTTAACAAGGGATGCTAACAGCAGGACTGATAAAATTTATGTATGCCTATATTGTGAAAATGATGTTTGCGTTGAGTTTATTTATTAATGCATTACTGTTCTTGCCACAGACAATCAAAGTCATCAAGCTCAAGTCGTCTGAGAATATATCGATTGTGACGTTTATCGGTTTTTTGGCGATTCAATTGGTCTGTGTGCTTTATGGGTTCCTAGTCGAAGATTGGATTTTGGCATTAGGGTTTATGCTAGGGATGGTGGCGTGTGTGACGGTTGTGATTGCCGCCATATACTATCGTGTATGCGCGTCCAAGAATAACAAGTCATAGTAAGGTTCAATTTTTTTAAGGGAAGTTAACGTTTTGGTAAATAATCTGAAAAGTCGTAGTAGCAATTTAGTCGTAGAAAAAAGCAGGGTGATCAGTCGATTATTTGAGCATCAAGTAGAAAAAACACCAAAAGCAATTGCTTTGATTTTTGGTGATGAGACTTTGAGTTATGAGGTGCTTAATCGTAGAAGTAATCAACTTGCAAGAAAAATCAGGGCATGTTATGAAGATAGCGCTGGTCAAAGTTTTAAAAAAGGCACGTTAATAGCATTATATCTTGATCGGTCATTTGAGATGGTCACTGCAATATTGGCAATATTGAAGGCAGGTGGCGCCTATGTTCCGATTGATCCCACGTTTCCAGATGAACGTGTGCGCTACATACTGCAAGATAGTAACGCCAAGGTGTTGCTCACACAAACATGGCATACGCAAGCTCTAGAGCAATTGGGATATGATAATGGCTTGGTTCAAGCGAATGAATTAAGCCAGTCGGCAATCTATAGCAGCGAAAATCTTCAGAATGACCTATCTGGTGATGATCTTGCATATATTATCTACACCTCGGGAACAACGGGTAATCCCAAAGGTGTGATGGTGCCTCACAAAGGTGTTGTCAACCGCATACAATGGATGCAAAAGCAATACCCGATTGGTGCAAACGACAGGGTGTTGCAGAAGACACCTTATAGCTTTGATGTGTCTGTTTGGGAACTCTTGTGGGCAAATTGGTACGGTGCAACAACCGTTATAGCAAAGCCCGAAGGCCATAAAGATGTTGATTATCTTCATCAAATGATCACTAAGGAACAAGTCACTATCGTACATTTTGTGCCTTCGATGCTATCCGTTTTTTTAGACTTGCTTGCAAATAAGATGCTCTCAAAATACGCATTGCGCAGAATATTCTGTAGTGGAGAGGCTTTAAGCGATTCTATCAAAAATCGATTTTATGAGGTCTTTGAGCATCTTTTAGCTATTAGTTTACATAATTTATATGGACCAACTGAAGCATCGATTGATGTTAGTTTTCATGATTGTGCGCAAGACAAAAAAGTCACCATCGGCAAAGCCATTGATAATATAAAACTCTATGTATTAGATGAGCAATTACGATTGTGTGATAAAGGAAATGTCGGCGAGTTATACATATCAGGAATAGGTCTTGCTTATGGCTATTTGAATTTACCTCACCTCAGCGAAAAGGCTTTTATGAGCAATCCTTTTGCAAGCAGCATAGAAAAAAGCTTAGGCTATGATCGACTGTACAAGACAGGTGATTTAGTGCGTGAGTTAGCCGATGGTGAGATTGAATATCTAGGGCGGAACGACTCGCAAGTCAAGATAAGGGGTTTTCGGATTGAGTTGGGTGAAATTGAGCAAGTCTTATCTAAGTTTAATGGCATTAGACAATGTTGTGTCATTGTCAAAGAACCTGCAGTGGCGAGCAATGCGCATCAGACTTTAGTGGCCTATTATACGCAAGAACAGGCTTGTCATATGAGTAATTCACAGATAATCGAGCACCTCAAACGCTTTTTGCCTGAGTATATGGTGCCAAGTTTTATTGTCAAGCTTGAGCATTTTCCGCTAACGGCAAATGGTAAATTGGATAGAAAGGCATTACCTAAGATCAGTATCGATGTTGTTGACTATGTTGCACCATCAACAGAGAGAGAAAATAAGGTCTGCCAAATATGGCAAGGAGTTTTGAATGTCGATAAAGTCGGTGTGACAGATCACTTTTTACAGCTTGGCGGTAATTCAATTTTGGCGATTGATGTTGTTGTACGAATGAAGCAATTGATCGGTTGCCATTTTGATGCCTTAGATCTAATTAAGGGAAAAACCATCAAGGAGTTGCTGTGTTCAGAATATGTTGAAGATCAATATAAGCAGCATCCGTCACAAACTCAAATGCAATCAGATGATTTACACCACTTTGAAAAAAGTATTCTAAATCATGTGTTAGCAACGAACACACCTTTGATCTATAACGAAAGTTTCACCATTGAGTATGTCGAACGTATTAGTTTTAAGATCTTTAAAGTTGCGGTTGATTATCTGATGGCGAAGTATGAACTACTACATAGTTCTTATTATGAAGAAAAGCAAGCAGGAAAGTTACATCGGCGTTTAAATTTTGATCAGCCTGCCGTGTGTCAGCATGTTAAGCTGAATGAAAAAAACACACTTGAGTCATTTTGCAAGCAGATAGATCAGACACCCTTTGATATTGAAAAGGATAAGCTTATTCGCTTCTATCTACTTGATGATGTTGACGCGAAGCAATATGTATTTATTTCATTTTTTCACGCACTTTTGGATGCAACATCGCTCATTAATATTATATTGCCTGACTTGTATCTTTGTTTACAAGAGGATAAAAGGTCATTGGTTAAACAGTCGATGGTGGATTTCACCGCATTGTCAATGTCGCTCAATGACCATTATCAGCGGAATATGCAGCAAAAGATAAAGTATTGGCAACAAAAATTGGATAGATGTCAAGCGCTTGATATGGGTTTTTCAAAAACGACAGAGGATGTTAAGGGGCAACAGTTAAGTTGTGACTGGGGGACGCAAGTAAGGCATCAGCTCAAGCATGTTGCCAATGTACTCAAGATTAGTGAATACTCAGTCTTGTATGGCTTGTTTACGCTAATGCTATCCAAGATATCTCAGCAATCAGATTTTGCAGTGATTACTAATGTTGATGAGCGAATGTACGTACCGCAATGTCAATCGGTAGTTGGATGCTTTATTAATAATGTGATTATTGATGTTAACCTCACCCAAAAGAACACGCTAAAAGAGCATCTTGTCAATACTCATAAGAAAGTGATCGAATCGATCGAGCAGGCGTTGCCTTATGATCAGTTGCTGGCAATTGATCGTGACAAAGTATTACAGCTATCGGATGTTCAGTTCAATCTGGAAACTAATGAAATATATCATTATCCCTATAGGCAAACACAAAATAACTCACATTCAGGCTATGTCAAACATGGGCTTTATTTTGAGCTAGATTTAAAGCAAGATCAGATTTTATGTCGAGTTGAGTTTGAGTCTGCCAGATATCCTCGGTATTTTATTGAATCACTTTTGGATAGTTACTCTGTGTTATTAGATGGCTTAGAAAAGTCACTTGATCACAAAGTTTTAGATATTAGTCTTTTAAGTGCTAAAGATTATCAGAAGGTGGTTTATGATTGGAATAGCACAGAGGCACCTTTTCCAAAAGACAAAACCATATATCAGCTTTTCGAGGATCAAGTTGCGAGAACCCCGAATAATATTGCGATTGTTTTTGAGGAAGAGGAGTTGACTTATCAAGAACTAAATATAAAAAGCAATCAGCTAGCGCGTCATATAAGACAATCTTTTTTATTGACGACCGGTGACGAATTAATGCCAGATACATTGATTGCATTATTTCTTGAGCGCTCATTGGAAATGATTGTTTCTATTCTCGCGGTGCTTAAGGCAGGAGCTGCTTATGTTCCGATCGACCCAAATTTGCCTCATCAACGCATAAAATATATGTTGACAGACACACAAAGTCAGTTAGTACTTACACAGACTAGAGTCTTTAATCAGTTGACACTTTTAAACCAAAATGAGATGGGTTTGCATTATGTGTTAGTTGATCAAGATAAATGCTATCAAGGGGATAGCAAAAATTTATTAGCATATAGTAAACCAGAAAATCTTGCTTATGTAATTTACACCTCAGGTACCACGGGTGTGCCTAAGGGAGTGATGCAAACGCACAATAGTCTGGTGAGGCTTTTCAAAGCAACGTCACAGCACTTTGACTTTAATCAAAATGACAGATGGATGATGTATCATAATTATATATTTGATTTTAGTGTTTGGGAGTTATGGGGTGCATTAACCTATGGCGGAATGCTTGTTATACCATCGAATGAACAAGTATTGGATGTGTCGGAGATTTTTAGGCTGTGCAATGATTATAAGATTAGTATATTTAATCAAACACCTGCAGTGTTTTTACGCTTTCAGGAGTTTTTGAGTTTCTTACCAGAAGGGTGTCACAGCCTTGAAAGTTTTCGATATATTGTATTAGGTGGTGATAAATTGACACCAGATAAGCTAAAACAATGGTGGGAATTTTGTAATGTGCAAGGGCGCCCGTCACCAAAAGTCATTAACATGTATGGTATTACAGAAGCTACAGTCCATGTTTCTTATAAACAAATGTGTGATGATTTGACACAATGCAATAATTCTTTAATTGGTAAAGCGCTTACTGACATGAACGTTTATATTCTTGATAAGCATATGAAACCGATGCCAGTTGGTGTTGTCGGCGAGATTTACGTTGCAGGTGAGGGGTTATCACGCGGATATTACAACAATCCGGATTTGACGAATAAATACTTTATGAAAAATCCGTTTTATAATGAAGTGTCTATGAAAAAGGGGTTTGAACGAATTTACAGAACTGGAGATTTGGCTCGTTGGCTTGATAATGCAGAATTAGAGTATATAGGAAGAGTTGACTCACAGCTTAAAATTAGAGGATATAGAATTGAACTGGGTGAAGTTGAGACAAGATTGACACGCATTTCTGGGGTCAGTCAGGGTTGTGTTGTCGCTAAGAAAAACCAGCAAGCTGACAACTACATTGTCGCCTATTACGTATTAAGTAAAGGTAACCCTACTGGTTTGACAAAAGAAATTATATACAAGGAACTTAGTGCATTTTTACCAGGGTATATGTTGCCTTCATTTTTGATTGAGTTGTCCAGCCTGCCAATGACGATTAACGGTAAGGTAGATCAAAGTGCTTTGCCAGAGCCCAATTTTGTCAGTCAGCAATATATCAAGCCCGTATCAAATACAGAGAAAGCACTCTGTGAACTTTGGCAAAGTGTATTAGATATTAGATTAGTTGGTATGCATGATGACTTTTTTAAATTAGGTGGCAATTCTGTTTTAGCTATTACAACTGCCTATCGTATGTCAAAAATATTAAAGTGTAAGCTAACGGTTGCAGATATTTTTAGATTAAAAACAATCGCTAATATTGTGCGAGATTGTACATCAACTACAAAAGAGCACCTTAAGATATTGTCGCAAACCAAAGTCAGTCAACATGTCTTTTGTTTTGTTCACCCTGCTTTTGCTGGTTGTGAGGTCTATCAAACATTAGTCGACAAACTCTCTACGGCACATCTTTGTGTTGGTATTGAAAATTATAACTTTGAAAATGACAATAAAATTGAGAGCTTGTCAGAAATCGCACAGCAATATTTGTGTTATTTGAGATTAAACTCCATTGTCAACAATGCCGATCAATTAACCTTGGTTGGTTGGTCATTAGGTGGACTGATTGCTTTAGAGATGGCGTATTGGCTTGAACAACAAGGGCACACTAATGTGAGATTAATCCTTTTAGATTCGCATATTCCTTATGGGCGTGCATTACAATATCATCCACACTTTGATCCTGATAAAGGGGGGCAAACTGTCGATGAATTCCTTAACCAGAAAGTCGCAGATCTTGAGCCAGACTATGCACAAAAAGTATTGGCAAATAAAGCGTATGATATAGCGATTGGCAAGTGTAAGCCAACAGGTAAACTCAAGCATACTAGAGCGATTCTTTTTAAAGCCACACAACAGCTTGGTTATAAGATTAAAGATAATAATGCTGGTAAGTACCTAAAATCTTTAAAGATTATTAAGGTTGCCGCAGATCATATGAATATTATGGAGAAGATTGATAATAATTGGACGAAATATGAGGCTTTATTTAGTCATAATAGCGCTAAGGTTGGGTTTAAATTATACGACTGGATAAAGCGAGTAAAAAGAGAAATTCCGACACTTATCTTTGTACTAGGAGCGGTTGCTATTGCGGCTTATCTCATTGGTGCTGATGAGTATATTATTGCAAGCGTTTAGATGAGTACATTAAATATCAGCATTATGTCAAATTAGCTACTTTGTATGAGGTGCATAGATGAATTCGATAATACGCGATGAGATAAAAAGTAGAGCTGATCAATTACAAGAAGAAAATGATACATTGAAAGAAGAAGTTTTAATGTTAAGGCAGGTTATAGATAGTGTCGATGCACATATTTATTGGAAGGATTTGGCAGGGAGAATTATGGGTATCAATCTGCCCAATGTTAAAGCACTTGGGTTCAAAAACAAAGCTGAAGTAGTGGGGCGATATGATAGTGAGCTACAAATTTTAGCTAAAGGGTGTGCTAGGATGATATCCACTAACGATCAGCAAGTTATAAGGCAAGGAGAACCAATGACTTTTGAGGAGTCTACGGGAAGTACTGAATATCTGGCAAAAAAAAACCGTCTAATCAACATGAAGGGAAAAGTTATCGGTTTAGTTGGTGTATCGGTTGATATCACTGAACGTAAAGAAAATGAAAGATTATTAGAACAGCAAAAAAATGAGCTTGAGGCGCAAAAAGCGTGGATTCAAGAGTTTGTGCATAATTTTCATCATGATTTACGAACGCCGATTACAGGTGCTTTATCGAATATCGCCTTGTTAAGAAAGCTGAGCACCAAGATTAAGGATGAGTTATTTCATCGAAGTTTAAGTCTGGTATTGGAGGGACTCAATGCAGTATCGCAAATGACAGATCAGCTATATCTTTATACCAAAGAACCTAAAGGACAAAGCGTGTGTTCTATTGGTATCGATATTGAAAAAATGGTTGAGCAGGAATTAAATATTGCAATGCTTGCAATTGGAGAACGTAATATTGTCCTTGATCACCATTTCACACCGAGAAAAATTCCTCGATTTTATGGTGACTACATCAAGCTTATGCAGATAATACGCAACTTGTTATCCAATTCAGTTAAGTATACGCATGAGGGTAAAATTGAGGTCATTGTGAAAATAATTGAACGTAATAAAGAGAATATATTATTGAGAATTAAAGTTGCTGACACAGGTGTTGGTATTGCCAAAGAAGATAAAGATGATATTTTCAAGATGGGTTATCGCGCTGAAAGGCATCGTAAAAGTGAAGTACATGGTACTGGGTTTGGTTTGAATATGGTTAAGCGCAACCTAGATCAGTTAAATGGCACGTATGGGATAACCAGTGTGGTTGATCAAGGTACTGAGATATGGGTGGATATTCCGTTTAAACTGACAGAAGATGAGAATTAGAAAATAACAATGCCAGACACCGCTTTTTTCATTGCTCAGCCACCTCAAAACCATTGATTGTGCGCTTGTTATGATCAAATGAAATGCCGACTTGATATATGGGCAACTTAAGATGAGTGAATTTAACTGCGTAATCTTTATCAATAATTTGCTGCAGCGCTTTTTGCGCAAGATCTTCGCCATTGCCGACTTTAAACTCAAAAATAATCACCTTATTATTTGGAATAACAATCGACATATCAATACGTCCTTCAGAGGTGTGATCTTCTAGTTTTACCTCATAACCAAGGGCTGCGAAATAGCTGTAAATAATCGCGCAATAATAGCCCTCATAACGGCTCAATGGTGTTTTGGCGTAATAATCATAGGGAATGCTGCTATAAAAGCTTTGAATTGCTTTTTTAAATTGCTGCCAATCATCTGTTAATAAGGCGCGATTAATGGCAAGTTGATTAGCGGTGGCATCTTCTTGTGTGATACCGATTTTGGTAAGTTGTCTATTTAAAGCGGTCTTGACTTCAAAGTTAGGGTAATCCAAGCGATACCAAAGATCTTGACCGAAATGAAATTGTTCTTTAATCGTCAAATAACCGCTTTGTAACATCAATGCAGCAATGGGCATGTTGTTGACATCAATGCTATTTAAGGCATCAGGCGTTGCCTCATAGTGCTCAAGATCAGGAATAATATCGCGGCGTTCGCTAATTAATTTCACCAAGAAACTGGGGGTGCCTGTTTCAAACCAATAGCTTTGATATTTGTTGGCATTGTCAAAAAAAAGCAGAATATCAAACGGATTATACACTTTTTGTGATTCACTACCTGCAAAGTTGTAGCCGTTATACCAGATCTTTAGCTTAACCAGATCGACATCTTTGAGATAATCACCAAAGTTTGTCTCAAGCTCCTGTTGGGTATAACCACATAAATCTGCATAGCGATAATGAAACGAGATATCCTTTAAGTTGTTTAAGCCGCTAAATAGACTGACTTTTGAAAATTTTGAGACACCCGTTAAGAAAACAAAGTGCAAACAGTGATCATTGTCTTTGATCACACTATAAAGCCCTTTTAATATTTCACGGTTTCTAGTGGCTTGCTTAGAGTCACTAATTATATCAAGGATCGGTTTGTCATATTCATCAACTAGAAATACCACGCGTTGTTTATGTTTTTGATAGAGTGCTTTAATCAGTTGGTCAAGTTGCAGGTCGTAGTGCGCGTTGGTATCTAGCTCAATATCGTAAAGTTTGGCATTGTCACTCAACTGGCGCGTGACCCATTGTAGCAATGATGTTTCAGAAAATACCGATTTAGAGCGCCCAAAGCTTAGATGTATTACAGGAAATGTCTCATCAAAATCCCATTTGTCTTCGATATATAAACCTTTAAAAAGCGCGCGTTTACCAAGAAATAACTGCTTTAACGTATCAATCGTCAGACTTTTGCCAAAACGTCGCGGGCGAGATAGAAAGTAGTATTTGCCATTATTGGCAATGTCGTATATGTGTTTTGTCTTATCAACATAAATGGTATTGCCATTAATCATTTCAGCCAGACTGGAGTAGCCTATTGGTAATTTTTTCATCAAATGACAGCGCTTTAGGTAAAAGTGTAATGATTGCAAAGTGTAGCAAAGAATAGGGTGTTTAGAAATAGCAACAAAGAATCAAATGGTTTTGTCACTCTCGCAGGCTGAGCGTCAGTCGAAGCCATGTGGTTGTATTTTTCCCTTCGACTTCGCTCAGGGAACGGTTAGTGCTTTTAGGGAATGGTTGATGCTTTTAGGGAGCTGTTAATACAGTTAAGAACCATATAAAGTTGGATGTAACAATTATCGATACATTTTGTTTATTTTAGATTCATTATTATTCATCTTGTGTGTACAAAACTGCAGTTGCTATGCGTTAGACTTCCTCTCAAGTTTTCAGACAAATGTTTAGTTATGTCATATCAATTTAAATGTAAGTACAACCTAAAATGAGGAACGTAATGATAGTAATTCGCTTAATAAAAAACATTATATTAATAGGCGCTTTAAGTATGACAAGTGTGGCATTTGCAAGTATTGATTTGAATAGTCTTTATGATATTTGGTCTGAAGATAAGCCTATGTTTTCAAAGACTATTTATAATAATGACTCAAGCAAGACGGCGTATGTTAAAATTGAGTTGCTAGAGGTGACGAATCCTTTATCTGAGAACAAAGTTGAGAAACTACTTTCTTCCAAGGAAATGGCAGAAAGATTGTTTGTAACTCCAAGTAGACTTATTATTCCTCCAGGTCGCTCCAAAAATATTCGCTTTTACCATCCCAAAGGCAGGAGTAAAGATCAGATTAGTTATTACCGCGTCAGTATAATGCCAGTATTACCGAAGAAAGAAGATGGGTTTGCAATTACTGACAAAGAATTGTTGGCAGATGGTGAGATATCTGCAGGTGTTGGTATTATGATCGGATTCTCGAGTATATTAGTGGTTCAGCCGCAAAATGCCGTCTATAAGACCTATGTCAAATCCAAAGAAGAGGCTCTTGAAATTCACAATGATGGTAATGCATTGATTGAGGTTGTCGTCAAAGCAAAGTGTAAACCAAAAGAGGAGCGACAGAAGTTGTCTACTGATTTGAAAGCTCTGTATTGTGATGCTAACGATACATTTGAACAAAGATACAAAATATATCCATCGACGCCTAAAATAATAAAAACAGTGCCATTTGCTAATAATGTTGAGATTGAGGTTTTTGAAAATGGCAAAAGTACGCAGAAGCAAAAGTATTCAGTTGTCTAATTAGGTGTTATTTCAATTTTATCAAACGTAAGTTTTAGCCTATCTGGGTAAGGTTTCCACTTGCCTAAAGGTTAGAGCTTATATTATCAAACCAAAAGGAGAATGTTATGTTAAAAACTAAGAAAATCTTACTTGCAGGTGTTATGACCGCGCTATTGGGTAGTACATCCTTTGTCGCTGCAAAAGAGCATGCTACTCATGATGTTGAGCTTGAGATTACTGTAGGTCCAAAAAAATTCGGTGATAAATTTAAGATATCATCTTCGAGCTCTAATGTTCAAAGTTCGATGCAGGCTTCTGATACACGGGGCAGTCACACAATTAGAAACTTTATTGAGTGGACAGAGAGTGTAACAGAAAACATTGGTATAAAAATTAGTACTGGACCTAAGGATGGTTCCTCATATGTTATCGAATCGGGTGCCGATAAAATCCCTGTAGTATTTCATCTCGGAACTACCGAGATTAATGACACGCCTAGTAAGTTTGCGCTAAGCCAAAATGATGCTAAAGATTTAGAGATAACCTATGGAGATGGCTCTACGAGCTATCCATCAGGTACATATACAGGAACCTTTACTTTTAGTATAGAAAGTGATTTCTAGTTAAATGCAAAGCATAATTCATGCATTAGTAAACCTCATACCATTTATTGTCTTGATCTGTGATTTTATTATGGCGAGTTTTCTAATGATAAAAAGTATAATGCGGAGAGTCTTTATATGACACTAAAAAAGCTTAAACGGCTTGTGCCATTTTTGTGGATAGCGTTATTGCCCTTGCCTGTGACGGCGAACTCTCCTGTTTCTTTGGATCCTAAATTCAAAAAAGGCATTGAAGGTCTGGAAACGATCCCAGAAGACTTTGATTCACAATTAGCTGATGCTATTGAAGTCGATGTCTCTATATTAGGCGTTGAATTGGGGCAGCATATGATTCGACTAGATAAAGGTAAGATTTTCCTTGAGTCAAATGATTTGTTTGATCGTGCCAGTGTTCGCCTGAAGGAAGAGGTGCGATTGATCCTAAAGCAATTATTGAGCCAAGGGGTGGACCCCAATCAAGCCGTTGATTGCTTGCCTCTATGGGAGCAAAACGGTTTGTGTCAGCGCAATTTACCTTTTATGATGATGCAATTAGATTTAAATAGTATACGTTTGAAGTTATGGTTGCCAGCTGAAGCATTTAGCTATCAGTCGCAGCAAAATGATAAATATCTTAGCGCGCCCGAGGTTAGTCATCTAAGCTCATTCTTCGGTTATCGATTTAACTTTAATTATGCAGATCATCGTGACACCAATTATTATCTTGAGCTTGATAATGCCACAGGCTATGGTCGTCAGCATTTAAATAGTAGTGTGTTTTTGCAGAAAAACCGTCGACGCAGTGATGTGCGAGTGAATAATGTCTATTGGCAATATGATAAAGAGACTATGTATTCACGTGTAGGTTATTTTAACAATGCTAATTTTTACAGTGGTCAGAATACGTATAGCTTGAATTATGCGTTTAATGGCACAGGTGTGATTGGCGAGCTAGGTAGCTCTGATAATTTATCATTGTCATCGCAAAAAGCATCACTTATTCCAATACCTTTGTTTATTAATGCCAATTCAGTAGTCAATGTCTACAAAGATGGTCGCTTGATTTCGGTGCAGAATTTCAGTGCAGGCAATCACTTATTACAAACAGAGAGTTTTCCAAGTGGCATTTACCCTATCAGAATTGAGATTACTGAGGCAGGTCAAGTCGTTCAAACAAAGACAGCGATGATCAATAAACCCTCGTCTTTATCAAAGCTTCATGATAATAATCAAAACTATCGTGTATGGTTAGGTATTGTCGCCAAGAATCAAAAAACAGCAATCAAGGCACCTTACTTGGGAGGTAGTTTTGCAAGCGCGATCAATAAGACAACGATTATGAATTTTGGTGGTTATGGGGTAAATAACTTGGCAGTTGCTGAATGGGATACCGAAATTTATTTGCCTTTAAATACACAAATAACGCAAACAGTAGCTCTAGACTCAGGCGCTAACTATGGTTATAACCTGCAGTTGTCTAATAGCTATTTTAGATATTTTTCAATGAGTGCTTGGTACAATACAAACAGCAAAAGTCAGAATGCGTATAGCCCATTTAAATCACGTTACAATAGAATTGGGCTATCACCTTATCTAAATTTAGAGCCGATCAAGTTGGGGTCAATCTCGGGTACTTATAGTTATAGTTTTCATACGAAGAGAGATAATCTCAATGCGTCGTATTTTCATACGTTGTATCAGCGACATAACTGGTACGTTAATGCATCGATAAGTTATTCTAGAAGTTTCCAAGGAGAAGGAGAGAAGCAGAATAATTATGCCTTTATGCTCAATGTTTCTTATAGATTTGGTAGCGGTAATACGCTGAGTGATTACTTGCGTTATTCACCGAGTGATAAGCAGATTTCAAATGGCTTAAGCTTAAGACCAAATGTGGAGAATCAGCATATAAAATATGTCAATGCCAATGTTGATTATCGTAAAAATTATGCCAGTGGTATGTTGTCAACTAATCTCACCTCAAGTTATTTGCAAGGTGATTTAGCAACGTCGGTGGTTAGTCAAGATCATCATGAGAACTATTCTGCCTCAGGTAGTTTGTATGGTGGCATAAGTCTCACGCCACAAAGTGTCGCGCTGCACAATGAACATCGTAGTAAATCGGGCGTGATTATTCATCTGGATACAGAAGATAAAAAACATAAGATGGCAGCGCAGATTAATGGTGTCAGTTATCCGATTTATAAGGGAGATAACTTCATTGCATTGCCCCATTATAAACAATACAAGGTCTCATTGAGTGATCATCAAGATGAGTCGCAATTACTTAAGTATTCAGATAAGCATGAGTTTGTTAGTCTTTATCCTGGTTCTGTTTATTATCTGTCAAGAGCAGCATTTGCAGTGGTTGAGGTTGTTGGTCAAGTGGTTGATAACAAGGGCAATCCGATTCGCGGCGCCAAAATATCAAGCTATGGTGATATCGCAACTTATAGCGATGAGTCAGGATTTTTTGTCACAAGTGTGAGTAAGGTAAAACCTGCGTTAACGATTGCAACGAAAGCCGAGAAATGTGCTTATGATTTAAATGCAAATGAAATAACAAGTGCTCAACCTGGTTATTGGGTTGGTGCATTTACGTGTTGAGGTGTGTGATGGTAAGAAAATGTTCTAGTATATTGATTGGATATTTACTAATAAGTAGTGTAAATGCCAGTGTGGTAAGTGTTGATGTGGATTTTTTAAATAAAAGTATTAGCAAAACTAATAATGGTAATGAATTTACTCTAAAAGAGTTTGACAAAAAACTGAGTTTTTCTGCTGAAAAACTTTCTTTATCTGGGACGCTAGGAATAGATTTGAATGGTTTCTTTCAGTATGTTTGTACTTGGACTGACGCCTACAATAGGGTTTGTTCAGATTATTACGATCATCTCTTGTTTCAATCTTTTACAATAAAATGTGGCAGTAATGAGTTGAGTGGTAGACTTTATTCTGATAGTAATAGTTTTTCGATTGGTGGGAAGAATCTTAAGCCAGAAGATCAAGCCAAGGAGTTTCACCTTATCAGTCAAACGAATTATACAATTAGTAAACTATATGTTGAATTAGATAATATTGAGATGTTTAATTCGCTAGGTACTAACAAGTGCGAAGGTCAGATAAAGATTAGTGGAAGTATTTCGCTTGCCGAATATTCTAAAAACATAGATAGTAAAGGAAATAGGTCGCTTACAGGTAATTATAAAGAAATTATAGTTAATACCCCACTGCAATTAAAACTTAACTTTTTGCCCTATATAAGTGCAGGGAACTCGACATATGCAACCACACTCAAACAAAATAATAGTTCTGGTGACTATAGTGCAACGGTTAATGTGGCTTATGTTACTAATGCCAATAACGTTATAGTCAAACTTAAAAGCTGTGACAGTGATCAAGGTAGATGTACTTTGAAAGATAGTGATGCAAAAAACCGCATTCCATTGACATTGAAAATAAATGATCAGGAATTGAAGCCGCAGACGGATCAAAATCAATCTATCGCTATACGGGCTTCCAATGAACTAAATGTCGATTTACTTGCGGCTGCAGCTGCGGTTAAACAGGCAAAGCCCGGCACGTACAAAAATAAGACGGTGCTTGTACTGACGGCAGATTTTCAGGAAGGTTGAGATGAATAAAATAATAATAAAATGGGCAGTACTTTTGCTATTTCCTTTAGGTTGTACCGCTTCTAATCAATATGATTCCAATAAAGCCGAGATTACCATTGATAGCACACTTGAAGTGGAGCCTTGGTTTACTGTTGACGTCAATGATAGCAACAGTATTAATTTCACATCACAAGTAAAGGCGGTTACCCAAAACTGTTCGGTAGCTAATGAGTCTGACTATGTTTATGCAGGTAAATCGCCAACAATAAGCTTTTCAAGCAATATTCCTGATCCTAAATATTCCATAGAATGTGGTGAATCGACAATGAGTAATACTTCAAATACGATTACTGCGCATCGTTTCCTTTGCATAGAGAATAAAGCGGTGCCATTAACTCTAAATCGTAAGAAGAAAGTACCACAACAAGGTACTGAAGTTTTACTTTTAATTCACAAGCGGGATATACCTAATCAAAGCAGTGTCTATAAAGGGATGCTTACTTGTAATGTTTCAGTAGACTATTAGGTGGTAGCAATGATGCGAAAAACGATTATTTTTTTAAGTGGAATACTCTTAGCAATTGTATCCGTTGGGAGTTCACCTCCATCACAACAGGTTCAGTTTAATTTAACGCTTGACACTAGGACAATGCCAGCGGTTAAAGTTGATTTGTCGAGCACATATTTAAATATAGGGCAGCTTACGCTTAATAATGACAGGCTACCTGTTTTTACATCACAAGAAATAAAAGGTCAAGTGTCACTAGCGCATAGTAATAGACTTGATGTTTCACTGACTTGTCATAATCAAGATGATTCTGGAGCTTGTGCTTTAGTTCCAGCAGATAATAAGGAGGGGAAATGTCCAGCTTGTAAAATAAAGTATCAGGTTTGCCTAGCAATTGATCGTAACATGGATCCTTGTAGTGATCATTTAGCTAACCAGACAATTAGGGTTAACAGCAGCACTTCTTTTGGTGAGAGCACAATGCCATTTACTGTGTATGTCAAAGGTAGTGGGGGCGATCTTATTAAATTGGGTTCAAACAGTGAAAAGTATGTCGGAAGTTTTTCGCTGACATTTAGAGCAAGTTTTTTTAACACATAATAAGGAAAAAATAACATGAGAAAAAAAAGTGTATATGTTTATGTATTATCGGGTTTAATGGGTATGACTAGTATCGGTTATAGCGATAATATTAACACTAATGAAGTTCCAGCTAGCTATTCTTTGCATGATGGGGTATTAGATCAAGAGTTTAATGATAAAGTAACAAAACAAACATATCATAAAAATGAATTAGATCGGCTGCTATCTATGCATGAAGGCCATTTGTGGCTTCGATCAACTGAAGGGAAAGCTTGGCTAGTAAGCCATGTTGGTCATAACTGGTTTTTATCAAATTCGTCGGTCGTTAACGATTGGTTAGATACAGAAGATGCAAAAGCTTGGATGTCAGAACCTCAAGGGGAGAAATCAATGACTGCAAAAGTAAATTCTCTCTCGGATCAAAAAGCGCTTAACTTGAATTATCCAGATACTAAAGGATGGCCAAATTTCTCGACTATTCTTGGTTATGGAGTATCAGGAGTTGGTGGTGTTGCCGGCTACAAATACTATGATGGTGGCGTGAAACAAAAACTTGGTGCAGGCACTGCAATGGCAATAGCTGGATTAGCAGTTCTTCAAGTAACTCAATCAGCATTCAATGCTTGCACTAGCTTTCAATCACCCTTGGATAAAGTGCTAATAACAAAAGCAGGGCAAAAATGGTTGTATACCAAAAGTGGTATTGATTGGTTATTGAGTCCACAAGGTTCTCAGTGGCTTACGGCTGCAGAAGGTCAAGATAGATTAAGTCTTTTGGATGGGAATAAAAATGGTCATAGTGTGGCAAAGGATATTATACATAATGAGAACCTTAACGAAGCCAGTAAAGTCGCAAAAGAAATGGAAAAAGTACTACTTGAGAAAGTCAAGGCAGCAAATACAATCTCGGGCTATTGGTATGCATCTGATTTAGATCAATTTTTATCTACTTATGTGGGTGGACTTTGGTTGGCAAGTGATACAGGAATACAATGGCTACAGACTTATGATGGCAGTCAGTGGCAGGTCGATTCAAAAGGGGAGATGAGGTCAATTTTTATCCAGTGGTTAAATAAAAATGTAACTTTAGAATTTATTAAAAATAGTAGAGGTTTACAAGATCTCATTCTTGAGCATATTGAAAATATGGATAATCATGATGATTCCAACTTCTGGTATTATGATTCCGACTTATCGCAATTTATATCCTCAAAAGCTGCTGGTGTGTGGCTAACAACAAAAGTTGGCAAAGAATGGATGCAGAGTAAACAGTGGCAAAACTGGCTCAACAGTGTGCGCAATGGCTATGTGTGGGAGCATGCCGTTATTAGATGGTTAAATACACCAGCTGCTAAAGAATGGATAAACTCAGAGAATGGTAAGTCGCAATTTGAGCAGATGTACAATCAGTTGAAAAATCAAAAATGTCAAACTGCGGTAAAGAACACACGAGCTGGAAAAATATATTTTAAGGAAGCTAAGAAACCTAAGGAAACCAAAGAAACGGAAGATCCTAAGACAAGCAATACAGGTACTGGTGATAATAACCAACCGTCGAGTGATTCTAATGGAGCCCCAAGCAATACAGGTACTGGT
>NZ_JBQAJM010000068.1:0-2407 GCF_052030685.1 Cysteiniphilum sp. 19S12-1 | reverse complement strand
TTAAAAGCTTAGTTGCGTGAGCTAACAATTAGATCGACTGATTGAAAATTTAATGTTTAAAACTCTAAACTTCAGAAAGAAGAGTATATGCCATTAGGCTATGTATCTATTAACACTAAAGGGGTGATTATTCAGTGATAACGCTTCTGATGAATCTTGATATTCATAAAAAGGTATACTCTTTGGTGTCAATTCATGAGTTTTATTAGATTTGCTAATTGACCAATTTCCTTGATAAGAACTATCACTTAAGTCATCTGAAAATGTCTGCGTAGATAGTATATAATCGCTATAATCATAAGTCTTATTAACTCCTGTTTTTAAATAGAGTTTATGTGCATATAAATCATACCCATCTATATACGCATATAGATGCATATACGTGTTTTTGTAGTAGTAGGCGATTCCATCGTCAGTATGCTGTGACTTCCGCACAGAAGCAGTACGAACTTTGGTACCTACATAAAAATATGTATAGTATAGTTTTGGATTTAAATTCCCATCATATTTTAACGTATAACAATCATCTCCCGTACAAGACTGTCCTGTTATCGGATCACTCCAGTCTTCACGAACAGGGGTATGATCATTTGAATCAATTACAATATCTGCTTGGTTGTCTGGTAAATTTATTTGTGATGGATTATAATAGGCGGCAGGTAAATAATATACTAACTCTGACTGTGGATAAGGATTTTTTTCAACACTAAGTTGATTAATTTGTTTATGGTCAAGATTTTTATCTGTAGCAATATAGAAGGTTATTTGGTTATTTTGTAGTTGGTAATCATATATAACAGCATTAACAGAGTGATCCTCATCTTTACTGTATGAGCTAACATTCATGAGGAATGCTCTCCCATCCAATAATCGCAAATGAGACTCTATATCAGCTTGCCAAGTTGTAGGTAACTTATTTTTATTAACGGCTATTGTATAGCAGCTTAAATCAGTGTCCGCAGAATAAGACAAATGAGAGCAGGTAGGCATAATGCTTCCAGAAGGGACGGTAATACTATCCTCATGCGGAGCATTCCAATCGCTAGCATTTGGATAAATAGGATTCTCTGTCAAATCAATATTCATATTTTCCTTAACAGATAAAGCTTCTGAAGCTGGAAATAAATCAGAGAGTGTTTTAGCATAATAATTAGAGCTTGCTTGCCCAAAGCGATTTAAAAAAGAAGCCACTGTAAAGGTATATTTTCCTGAATCTGCTTGGATAGCATGGTCCCCATAAATATCAAATTTAATAACCTCTTGATTCTTAAAGAAATATGTATAATCCTCTTGAAGACTCCATATCGCTTGGATATCTCTGGCGCCACCTTTAAAATGATCCAGACCAGGCCAACCATCAATTATTTTCTTATGAAATTGAACACCTCCATATCTATAGTATCTATTTCCAATAAGTGAATATACCCAACGGGCTCTACCAATAGCCCCCCCACCATCTTTTAATGCGTCATCAAAACTTTGATTATCAGCGTTAAGGCTGTCTGTATTATGAATTATAACAGGGTAAGGTGCATCACCATCAAAAGAAAAACTCCAGTAGTTATTTTGCTTGCTTGCAACATCAGTACTTTTTTTATAACTTGATGAAATTAAGTTAGGATCGTCAAATCCTCCTATAATATATTGACTATTTAACTTCAATCCTGTCAATAAATTGTTAATATCATCAGGCTTAGACAGCTGTAAATTATTGGCATCATTAATGAAATCATTAATGCCAGATACGTGTATATAGTAGCATTTCCCAGCACTTGGACAACCAATTAAATAATCAGTATTTTTTGCTTGATCATAAATTATAGATATTGGCATTGCAGCTTCTGTACAGCCTACTGTTAATAAAGCAAGCTGCGATAGTAGTAAAAATTTTTGTTTATTACTCATTTTTTTCAATTCTCTACATTATAATTATTAGTTCCCCATGTCATAATGATCATGGGATTGAGGGTATGGGTTTTCTATAAGCTGCATATTTCGAATAAGTGGTAGATTTATTGATTTATTTGCAGCAACTAATAAGTCAATGTAATCGATATTATCATGAATACCTTCATTAATAGCATCATATATAACTGCTATAACTGGAGGGTTAGGGTCATCACTTTGATCACCTATTGAACATTCTGAGCTTGTTGATGATAATAGATAAATGCATAAAGCTCGACCACTAAACTGATAAGGATTATTTCTATAATAACTGGTGTCATCATTACTTACATCCAAAGCTAACTTTACGATAGCATAATACATTCCTGGTGCAAGACTGGTCGAATACAGTCCTAAATTTTTCGAATACCAAAGTTTTACTGGTGTAGCGTCCCCAACTATTTGGCGTTGATAGTCCCACGGTGAATGCGGGAGTTTTTTTGACTACTTTAAGGCCTTA
>NZ_JBQAJM010000067.1:0-2437 GCF_052030685.1 Cysteiniphilum sp. 19S12-1 | reverse complement strand
TATTAGATGACAATTAGCTTTACCGGTCACGACAACTAGAATTGCCGGTCAAATCATGTAGGCTATTCCTTAATCAAACCAGCTGCAGATGATCAAGATTAGGGTATGGCAAGAAAACGAGTCACAACAGAACAGGTAAAGCTATACATGAAACTCAGACAAGACGATAAACTCATCCAAGCTGGCTGTGCCGCTAAGGCAGGATTTAGTGAGCGCACAGCTCGCACAATAGATCGTGGTAAACATCACACACAACATCCACCTAAACAAAGGCAGTATAAAACACGCGCAAGTAGTATCGATAAGCTCTGGGAAGATGAGCTTAAACAGAAGCTTGAAGACAACCCAGAGCTTCAGCCAACGACGTTGTATATTGACCTTCAGCGTAACCATGTGGATGATCAGGGTAATCCAATTTATGATGCCTCTTGCCTTCGCACATTACAAAGACGTGTACGAGAATGGAAAGCAAAACATGGCGCATCTAAAGAGGTAATGTTTCCGCAAAAACACTACCCCGGTGACCAAGGCTTATCTGATTTCTCGCATATGAAAGATATTGGTATTACAATAGCTGGCAAGCCTTTGGATCATATGATTTATCATTTCAGGCTCGTATTTAGTAAATACAGCTATGTCAAAGTTATCCTATCCGGAGAAAGCTTTCAGGCTTTATCAGAAGGGTTACAGGAAGCTTTATTTCATATAGGTGGCGCGCCAAATGAGCATCGTACTGATTCTTTAGCGGCTGCTTACAAAAACGATAAAGATGTAGCTAATGAGGATTTAACGGATCGCTATAAAGAGTTATGTGCCTATTATGGCATGAACCCAACAAGAAATAACAAAGGGGTTAGTCATGAGAATGGCTCTGTTGAGTCATCACACGGTCACCTAAAAAACCGTATTAAACAAGAGCTCATGGTGCGTGGTAGTAAAGACTTTGAGACATTAGCTGAATATGAGCAATGGTTGCGTCATGTTGTTGAAAACAGTAATCGTCGTAACAGTAAAAACTTTAAGCTTGAACAATCGGCATTGCAACCCTTACCCAAGCATAAAACAGCAGATTATGAAGTTAAATCAGTTAAGGTATCAAGCCATTCTATGATCAACATCAAACAGATTAAATATAGCGTGCCGGCACGCCTTGTAGGACATGCGTTAACCGTACATATCTCACAAAAAGACATTATTGCCTATCTAGGCAGCAGTGAAGTGTTTAGGACTGAAAGACGTTATGCCAATAAAGTATCCAGTAAATATGTGATTGATTATAAACACCTCATCCACGCATTCATTAAAAAGCCGCGTGCCTTTCGTTATTGCCAGTATAAAGATGAGCTACTGCCCAATGAGTATTATCAGGCAATCTGGCAGTATCTAGATCGCACGCAGGCGCCTGACTCCGCTTGTAAAAGCATCTTACGACTATTGAAGCTAAGTGCAGATCACGACTGTGAAGAAGCGCTTGCGCAAGCTTGCTTAGCACTTATTGAAGCAGATAAACCAATTACACTTGAACAATTGGAAACCCAGTTCAATAAGAACAACCCAAGATTACCGATACAAAAGATGCCAACACCAAGCATTAATCAATATGATTACTTGCTAACACCGTCTCACACAGGAGGAAGTTATGCACGCCTATGAAGCCACCCTGGATTTGCAGTTAAAGGCACTGAAACTTGCCAGTTTTAAGCAACATTGGGAAACGATTTCTGACATGTCCATTCAAAAGAATTGGAGTCATGGTCAGTACTTATCTTATCTGGCGCAGATGGAGTTAGATAGTCGCGAATCGAGCCGGTTATCAAGACACATTAAAGAATCTAAACTGCCTAAGCATAAGACGTTAAGCAGTTTCAACTTTAAGGAAATACCTACGGTTAATGCTGAGCAAATTAATGCACTAGCTGAGACAGACACTTGGTTGTCAGGGGCGAATAACATCATTATCTTTGGTGCCAGTGGATTAGGTAAAACCCATCTGGCAAGTGCTATTGCTTATCGCAAGATTGAGCGAGGATTTAAGGTAAGGTTTTATCAGACATCGCACTTGGTACAAGTGCTACAATTAGCGAAAAAGCAATACCGCTTACAAGAAGAAATTGCCAAACTGGATAAAATTCCCTTGTTGATTCTTGATGATATTGGTTATGTTAAAAAAGATGAGCATGAAACAAGTGTTTTATTTGAATTAATCTGCCAAAGGTATGAGACAGGAAGCTTAATCATCACTGCCAATCAACCATTTAGTCAGTGGGATAGCATTTTCCCTGATAACATGATGGCAGTGGCTGCTATTGACCGTTTAGTGCACCATGCAACCGTAATCAGCTTAGAAGGAGATAGCTATCGTATGAAGAGATAATTTTTTTCGATAAAATCGGCAAAGTTAGTTGTCGTGACCGGAAAAGTTAGTTGACATTTGATA
>NZ_JBQAJM010000066.1:0-2711 GCF_052030685.1 Cysteiniphilum sp. 19S12-1 | reverse complement strand
ATAGCATATCAGTTAAAGCAAAAAACAATAGCAGTTATGCATGTATACTAGTCAAGCAAAACAATAAACATGAGTTACTTTGCCAAAATTATCCAGCTTCTGATCAAAGTTATTATGATTTCAAGTCACAGCACTATACATTCTCTTTTGGGATTGGATTTATGCATGATAATGACTACACATTGTATACATCAAAAAAGGCACAGGGGGCTTCTCGCGGTTGTAATTATGTCGTCACAATTAACCAAGATGTTACCCCAACTTCTGTGGAAATTAATAATAATGGACAAGCAAACTGTAAAGTAATAAAAAATATTTAAACTTAGCCGATCTGTCCAGAATCTTTAGAGTAACCCTATTTTGGTTAAGCGATTACTTAAACGTTTATCTACGAAGTCAACAACTGAGCTTAAAGATAAAATAACGGCATTTATTGGGTACTTTAATGATGTATTGGCTAAGCCATTTAAATGGACATATAAGGGGAGAGTCCTACAGATGGCGTAATATTTACTTATTTAAAGGATGAGGTACTAGTCGAGTAGCAATAGGGTTTTGCTACTCGACTGAATCTTTACTGATGCCCACTGCTACATTTTGAAACTATATGTTTATGTATTTAAACTTTAAATTTGATTAAATTTAACTGGGGTTACGCAATTTTGCTCAACTACCACACCTCGCAGGCTCGGCACCCCTTCGTTAGCGAAGGGGTGGATGCGAAGCAGATGTGATAGCCTTTAAAAAAATCGCAAGGTGCGTAAATTCAGTAATTAAATTTTTAAAAAAATTAAGGATTGATCAAATGAAATATAAATCGATAATTTCCTCGGTAAGCCTTATCCTTAGCATGGGCGTGGGCGCTTCTTCCATTAGTTATGGAGGTCCACAATCCTATGCAGCATGTGTTTTAACGTGTGAACTTGCGTGTGCTGGTGGGCTAGGAATAACAGGTGGTACGGCATTACCTGCGTACTTACTTTGCGCTGAAACATGTCCAGCAAACTGTACTTGGGCAGCTGCGCTTTGCTTCTCTCCAGACACTCAAATTATTGTATTGGAAGACGGTCAACAAATTAATAAGCACATTGATCAGGTTAAAGTTAATGATTTGGTTAAAACTCTCCATGGGGGTCAAACTGCATGGACAAGGGTAACGAAAAATGATAGATACGATGGTACTACCGAGCTAGTGGAGATTACTCTTCAAGACCCTAAGAGCGACAATCAACCACATATTAAACTAAAAGTTACTCCATTACACGGGGTAGTTCTAATGAACGACCAAATTCGAACGATTGATATAGCTAAAAACACAGTGATAGGTGACAAAATGGAGTGTTTAGATGGTAAGGTATTGCAAGTTATAGGTGTTGATAAATCAATTAGTAACGCTGAATATACCTTTGAAACTGCATCGGGGACAGTATTGGCATCTGGGGTCTTAGTGTCAACAATTTATGATGCAAGTTACTCCAAAGGAGAAAGGCTATACCATAATACGGGTCTAGTCGGAATACGTCAGTAAACCGGTCATAGTGATTTTAAAATAGGGTCTCTATCCCTTACGTCATCTATCTTTGCGGACGTACTGTTTAAATCTAATACAAGCCATTAATATTACCTTTTAAACCGACAGGGTTATTATTTTCATTTATTACCATAGCTTTACTCTTTATATTTTGAGTGAAGGCTTCTTTTAACACCGTCTGCATCAGTTGCTCGGCATGGCTCTGATTTTGGCTAATCTGATCTTCCAGTTGATCGCACAACGCTAACAGGTTTTTAACTTGGTTCTGTCGCAGACTCAACCTCCAGCAAAACATTGTGTATACTCTGCGTACTGAAATCTACTCATTAACTTAGATGCTTAATTTCTCCGGTCGCTGGTATTCTAAAGAAATCATACTGCAAGCCTTGCGCTTATATTTATCTTACTCCTTGAGTTATCGAGATGTAGAAGAGATAATGGCTGAGCGAGGCGCTGCCGTTGATCATAGCACTATCCAAAGGTGGGTTGAGCGTTATGCTAAAGACCTAGAAACAGTATTACGGCATAACTATCGAAAGCATAAGATTTATGTGAGCTGGAGAATGGATGAGACCTATGTTAAGCACAAGGGAAAGTGGGTATACTTATACCGTGCCATTGATAAAGATGGTGATACTTTAGAGTTTATGGTTTCAGAAAAAAGAGATGAAGCATCTGCCACCAAATTATTCAAGAAAGCCATTGGTATGTATGGGTTACCAGAGAAAGTAACAGTTGATAAAAGTGGCGCTAATGAAGCTGCTTTGATATATCTGAACTGCTTGCTATTCCTTCTGGGCGTATGGTCTCATATATGGATTGACATACGCCAGATGAAGTTTCTTAATAATCGCATTGAGCAGGATCATCGGAACATTAAACGGCGAACGAATCCAATGCTAGGGTTTAAGTCGTTGGGTTCGATGGAGTCCACAATTGCTGGATACGAGTTGATTAACATGCTTAGGAAAGGACAGCATATCAATGCTGAAAATATGACCGTCTTTGAGCAATTTTACTCACTCGCAGCATAATTGGGGTTCTGTTGCTCTGGCACGACTTTGGTCCATTCGTCTATTTATTAAACAATAATGTCTTATTTAACAACTCATTGCAAGTTATTAATTTTTCTTAATGCCTTTAAAATAAAGACTTGCTACCATAGCCTACTCATTTCATT
>NZ_JBQAJM010000065.1:0-3081 GCF_052030685.1 Cysteiniphilum sp. 19S12-1 | reverse complement strand
TTGCTTGCAATTATCTTATCTCTACTAGCTTTTACCTTAGCCTCATAAACACAGTTTCTTGCTTCTGTTGACGCTTCAGTTTCATACCAGTTAGTTTTATAAATAAAATAATCTATCAGGTGATCATTGATCTTGGTGAACCTTTGCCAAATCAAGCAAAGCATTAATAATCTCGCCTTTTTCTTGCTAAATGCGCGTACGCGATATGAGTCATAGTAATCACACAACTCAGAGTAATATTGTAAATTCTGTCTTGATATCCCTAACTCAGGAATCATGTGTTTTGACTTTTCAAACACTATCAAAATACTACTCTGTTTAGATAATTCTTTTTCCATTTCAGTGGTGGTTAGACCGTTGGGATCTTTTTTTAGCAAAGCAAGATCAGAAATCGTTTTTTCATTTGCAATAAGTCCATCAAGAGTTAATCGAGACGATTTATCTAAAAGATTTTCCAACTTTGTAAGCAGCCTATTTTCTTCTCGTGTAATGGCTTTTGATACCATTGATTGCAGTGTTGAATACTTTGGACGCACTACCTGATATTGCTCGCAGTAGTGTAATAATTCATCAAATATAAAGCGTGGCGTTAAATCTCGCTTTGATAAACGATTTGCTTGTCGTACTAATTCAATTTCAAATTGAGCGCTATGGCGAGAGTATCCATGCATTTCCATAATAAAATGCTGTGCAGCGTAATGCTTATTTTTATTGACCGCTTTATTTGGGATAGGTGACCGACAAAAATATCTGTTTAATATGTATTGCGCATCATCTTTAACTTCATGGAAATCAAAACGATAGAAATTGCGTTTTGCTCTAAAGTAGCCAATCTGTAGGATATAATTCAGCTTAACTCGAAGCTCAGGCTCTTTTGATAGGTATTGCTTATCTTCTGCAGTAATTTCAAATAACGACTCACGATCCTCATGATCAATTTTGGGTAACTTAAATAGCTCCTCAATTTCGTTTTCATTCAAAATCTTCAAGCTATTATAAATTGCCATTTAGTGTCCTCACTTATTCATGATTTTATCGCCAGCTGCTTTTAGTGTGCCATCACCATTTACATATTTATACAAGGTTGTAGTTGTCATCCCCAATCGTTTTGCAATATCTGATGATACGGCGTTTCTATCTGACATTGCTGCCATTGCCATTTTCAAAGTTGCTTTATCCATTTTTGTGGGTCTGCCACCTTTTCTGCCTCTTGCTCTAGCCGCAGCAAGACCTGCATAAGTTCGTTCGCGTATGAGTTCACGCTCATATTCAGCCAACGAAGCAAAAATACCAAAAATAAGGCGCCCATTTGCTGTTGTGGTATCAATTTGCGCACCATGTCCTTCTAAAACTTTAAAATTGATCTTTGACGCATGCAAATCATCAATCATTGTGACTAAGTCCTTCATATCACGACCAAGTCGATCTAACTTCCAGACCACTAATGTGTTACCTGGTTGCAAAGCCTTAAGGCAAGATTCAAGGCCAGGTCGTGAATCTTTTCTACTGGATGCATAATCATGATAAATTCTGTTCTCATCAACGCCCGCTTTTTTTAAAGCATCAATCTGCAAATCTAACGCTTGACTACCATCTGCTTTTGACACTCTGGCATAACCAATCATCATGATAAAAAACTCCTTAACCAATAAAGATAAATTGAATAATACAAATTAGTTTTGAATATTGCAATGGGTTTGCTTGTTGATTTTGAATTGAAATATGTGAATTATCAAACCGCCAAGAAAACGGTCGTTTAAATTGCAAAATCCATCATTTTGACCAAATTAGTGAATTGCATATTCATACTGGTGCAAAATTAATTCAGCATTAGTATAATATTATCAATCTGTAATGTGCATTATGAACTGGGGTAAACTATGCCTAACACAGCGTCTGAAAGTAGAGAAATTGCGAGAACCATAGGGAGTAACGTAGATAGTATTGAAGATAATGGAATATATGCATATCTGAATGGGAAGACTGACCATGATGGTCATTCTTGTTTTTGGATAAAAAAAGATAATCAGGTTAGAGTTGTTGAGTTAATGCTACTTTCCCGTGGACAAAAAAAAGAGTTGCGCAAGGGTGAAATTGAATTACCAGTGCCAAAAGTTAAAGATCAGACCCAAGATCCTGATTTTGGTATTCTTGATTATAATGACCCCATGCATTTGTTTAAATGCTCATATCCAGAGGAAAAGATAAAGCATGTAGCGGAAAAAGGAAATTTATTTAAATTAAATTTGAATGAAGATACGCTCAATACTTATATAAAAAATGAAAATGAAAAAATATGCCGCTCTCAATTAGGTTATGAACAATACACTTGTAACACCTATATGAGAAATATATTGAGTGGGTTACAAAAAGAGTTATGTTATGATAATGTATGTGATAATCAAAAATTTTTACAGAGACTATGTCAAAAAGCATCTACAAAGGTTCATGGTCGTTGGTTTTTAAATATTGCAGGAAAAAAGGTAGATACAGGAATTGGAAAGTATGTTGTTCCAGATAATATTGCCACAGCCATTGAAGCAAACAAAAAGAATATTTACTTAAAGCCTGAAGAGTATCAAGAAAAAATACTCAGCAGTATTGCTCAAGCCACAAAAAACATCAAAGCATCGTTAAGCCGAGATCAATGGACCGAGAATTTATATACGCAAGCTAAATCTGAAAAAAAGACCATGCCTGCTTCAATATTTTTTGATCAAATAATAAACGAAAGACACCATTCTAGTGATACAAATCATGCTCAAAAGTTATAAATTGAAAGTTTAAAGTTTTGTGAAAACGCTCAAAACCTTGATATTAAAGGGATTGTGGAAAGTGTACTTGCTAAATTTGACTGAAATAAAGATCGCTGTAACCCATATGAAACAAGGGCTAAGCATCATATCTGGGAAAAACCAGTGCTATCTGGAATTAACCCCTAATACCGACAGCCGAAAGAGTGCGATGTCACTTGCCATAATATAAGCTCCTGTTTTGTTGTTTTACCTGAAATTTTGATCACATTGGATCAACCATTTCGATTACAACACATTCACCGCAACAACAGGGATGACGATAGTG
>NZ_JBQAJM010000064.1:0-3154 GCF_052030685.1 Cysteiniphilum sp. 19S12-1 | reverse complement strand
GTATGAAGAGATAATTTTTTTCGATAAAATCGGCAAAGTTAGTTGTCGTGACCGGAAAAGTTAGTTGACATTTGATAATTATCATCTAATATAGGGAAAAATAAATTACGTGACTTATTATCTAACTTAATTTGAATGTCTGTGTGATAATAGCTATGCTTTAAGTAAGATATTATCCAGTCGCCAGGCAGAGCATACCATACCCAGACAAATTTTTGCCCATAATACGAACGTAAAGTATCTAATCCAATGGACTTTTTATATCTAGCGCCTGGTAGATCATTATATCCAAAACTGTAGTAAGTATTGGCTCCATATGGAAGATAAAAATTTAAGGCATAACTAAGATCTACTGCTTTATTTCTTTCACTTAATCCAAAGGCATTATAAACATCTAAGGTAGTACCATTGTCAGGTATTGGACCACTTAAATAATGATCCAACCCTCCAGTAAAGGTGTGCCACGCTCCTCCTCTTGTCCCCATTGTCGTTATATTTCCATAATGAACAGTATTATTTATAAAATCAACTTCACTGACAACAGCTCCATTTCCTAAAGACCATAAAACCTTACTATCTTTAGAAGGATTAATACTGAAATCACTCGCATCATATAACATTGAAGGATTTGAGACAGAATGATAAACTCGGTTAAATTCATCTATCAGTGCATTAGCAGACTGAGCCACATTTTCATAGCCTTCGACAAGAGCAGGTATCCCAATAGATAGGCCAACCAACGGAATTCCAACCATACCTAAAATGCTACTAGCAGTCGCTGCACCGGTAAGTCCAGCAGCAATAGCCCCTACATTAACACTTGCAGTTATACCTGCCATGGTTAAATTTGTTGCCGCTAAAGCTGCTTCTTCTTGACTCGTTGAGTTTGCTAATTCTCCAATAATACCAGTAATGTTAGCAGCATCAAAAATAACACCTATGGCCCCAGGCAAAATACTACCTGCTGCATTTAATGTAGGAAAAGCAGTTTTTATAGCTGACAGTGCTTGCTCTAATGGTTTTATTTCAAACTTCATAGCATTTGCAATCATGCTACCCAAATGAATGCCATCTTCAATCACACCAACAGAAGGTTGAACTAAACCAACATAGGTTTGTAATTTTATAGGCCAGGTTAAATTTTTGGATGGGGATGCGTGATGGTCTAATAATGTTTGGATGAGAAATGCTGCATTCAGAGTGTGAACAGCATCACCTTCCAACATAGTAGGTTTCGCGTCAATAACGCCTGTATGAGTATCTAAAGTTAAGTGTTCAGTAAAATCTTGGTGTAATTGAGTGTAAGTCTCACTGAATTTAGAAAATATTTCATCATCTGTTTTAATTAAGACTGGTTTTTTATCTTCAGACTCATGAACAAAGACAACATGGGTTTCTCCATCAATTTCCTGTGTGCTAATCATGGCATGCCAACCGTCTCCTAATTGCATAGCATGTTCAGACTTTAAATTATTTACAGCATCATTCCACTCACCAGCTAATGTGATTAAGGATAGTGCTTCTGCAATTTTTTTCTCAACTTCAGTTCGATGCTCAGATGGTCTTTCACCAATTTGCAGTAATTCTCGAATATTTTTTGCTACTAAATCATGCAACTCTAATACCAGCTTCTGAGATTCATCATTAAGCTCATTCATTTGACCAGTAGAGGTATCAATAGCCTTTGATATTTCAATCAGTGTATCTTTTGATAAAGGCTTTTTAGTAACTTTTCCAAGGTCTTTATCCCATATCAACTCCGATTTATTCAATTGAACATAAGTATTTGCAACTTCTTTATCAATCCATCGCCCTTTTAAAAATACTTCTTTTTTTCCATTTGCTCCAACTTTAACATCATGCTCTCTAGCGACAACAGACCAATGTTCTGAATCTAAACCTAGCTCTCTAGATTTGCTATTTAACCATTCAGCAAGCTTGCCTGGAATTGTGTTTTCAATTGAAACACTAAGGTCTAATAAAGCACATCCTATTAAATCTAACTTAATACTTTTAACTAAATCTGGATCTATTTTATTAAATAAAGGTTCCAGTTTACGTATAATTTCTGGTGCTTCCATATAACCAAAAGTTTTAACACCTTCATCTGTATATCCATGACCGACTAGTGAAATACGAATATTACCTTCTTTATCCAACCTCAAAGGTGATGTATATACAAAATCTTGAGATCTTTCAGACCAAGTGAATACTTCACCTATGCTTTCCTCTTTTAATTGCAGCCATTCACTTTGCTTCGGATGTTTAGCAAACAAAGCCTTGGAGGATTCAAAACTAATTGTATCCCCTTGTAACTGAATAATCAGTTGTTTTTCATAGTTGAATGTTTCATTATAATCTATATTTTCACCTATAAAGAGCTCCTTATTGGGCTTATCCCACTCTGTAATCCACTCCATCCCCGATAAAGGCTTAATCTCTTTATCAGTTAACTTTTTAATCGTAGCGGCATGTTCAGTAATATAGTTCAAAATGTTATTGATTATATGGCTAATTGTTTCGTTTGTTGAGGAGGATCCACTTTCTTTAATCATCTTTAAAGAAACATACTTATCTGGATACGACGCCTCAATAAAACCAGCAACTTCTTCTAAATTGCGAAACTCAAGCTCACCTAAATTTGGATCATAGTAAGTATAAGTTGAATTCTTATTCTTAATTATTGATACAGCATGTGCTGAAATATCTGTTTTCTCGACAGTTGTTGAAGAATAGTCTTTTGATTGATCTATAAATGTAAGACCTAATAAATAGCGTTTATTAGTATCAACATTATGATCAGTGTATAATTTTACTAATTCGGTAAGAACAGCTTTTCTTTCTGGAGAGTGTTCGATCTTTGCCGTTATTATTCGCGCTATAAATGCAACTAGACCTTCTTTTCCTGCTTCATAAAATGCTGGAGTCTCACTTGATGTTTTATTCAGGTTTTTGTTAAGAAGTACTAGATCACTCATAAGTCTAAAGGTTGTATCCTTGTATTTTGGCTTGTTATGATATTCACTGATAAATGACATTATTCTTTGATCAATCTTATCTAGAAAACCTGGTGGTTTGGGCACGGCTGTCCCATCTAAAATATGTTGACTTTTGCTAAATTTATCTTTGAAGTTGTTAGCAAAGGAATCTACTG
>NZ_JBQAJM010000063.1:0-3297 GCF_052030685.1 Cysteiniphilum sp. 19S12-1 | reverse complement strand
GTGGGCTCAAGACTGGAAATTAGTGAAGCAGCATATTTATAAAAATGCAGCGTAGAAACTATATTAGGAATGCTCTCAAATCTTCATAAACTACTTTACAAGCAAACACAGCAAAATGATTTGTAATGGGTATAGGCATAATCAAGTGTAAACTTGGACAACCTAACGAAGGTGCCTAGATTGAAACCTTTATTTAGCAGTCTACTATCACCTTGATGGCCAGTTTGTTATAGTGTCAGGAGTTTATCGTTAATCGTTATTGATAGAGTAAATGCATAAGAACAATCTTGAAAAGCTCGTTTTGTTATTAAAAGCGCAAAAAGTTTTAGCCTTACCAACGGAATCGGTATATGGCTTAAGTACCATCCTTGAGTCAGATGCGGTGGCAAAAATTGTGACATTGAAAAAACGCAGTGCCAACAAAGGATTTATTGTGCTTTCAAGTAAGATAGAACATTTGCTACGTGTTATTGATGTAGCACGTTTAACGGACGAGCATCTTGCGAAACTACAAAAACACTATGATAGGGCAACGACTTGGGTGGTGCCTGTTAAACCAGAGTTTCGCTGGTTGACAGGTCCTTTTGAAAGCATTGCCGTGCGCTTAACCACTCACCCTTTATTAAGTGAATTAACCAAGCTGCTTGATCAAGCCATTGTTTCAACCAGTGCCAATATTTCCAATATGCCTGCGGCAACATCGATGGGTGAGGTGTATGACTACTTTGCTGAACAGGTTGATTATATTTATCCACAAGCTGATTTTGTTGCAACGAAGCCATCGAGGTTAATTGATTTATTAACGGGTCAGATATTGCGTGAATAAGCAAGATTAAACTTCAGCAATAAAAGCTTTGTCGCTGCCAACGGCATAGGCTAAACTAACTCTCATGCATGACGAGTGATTTTTTATTCAAAGAAAATAATATATGCCAATAAAACTAACATGGCGGCAACGCTTAAGTTGCCTAATAAAAGGTAAGCTTGAAAATGTCATAGCTAAGCCTGCAATTGATGCTAAGCAGGAGATAGGGAAATCTGAAGAAGGTGTAGATGATGCGGACTCCGCTAAGCAGCTATTGTCTATTCTGCAAAGAAAGGGGCGCTTATTAGATTTCTTGGCGCAAAACCTAGATCACTATGATAATGAACAGGTGGCAACTGTGGCACGCGTTGTTCATGATCAGTGCAAAAAAGCCCTCGAGTCATACTGTACTTTGGCGCCGGTTTATCACGACCAGGAGAATGATGAGATTGTACTTGAGGCAAATTATGATAAGTATAGTGTTGAACTCACGGGGAATGTTGTGCACAGTACGCGCTTTAAGGGTAAGTTAATCCATCAAGGTTGGAAAGTAGAGGAAATGCATTTACCCAAAGTAGCCAAAGAAGCAAATTTAGATATATTACAGCCAGCGGAAGTGGAGGTGTTATAGATGTCGCATCATGCAAAATATTTGATTGGAATTGATTTGGGTACAACAAATTGTGCAGTTACCTATAAGAAAATAGCGGATGATGCTTTGATTAGTACGTTGGCTATTCCACAGTTTATAGCAAAGAATCAGTATGAATCTAAAACCCTAATGCCATCGTTTTTATATTTACCTAGTACGTTGGAATTGAGTTTGGATGATATTGCTTTGCCGTGGCAAAGTGAGACCACTATCTTGGTGGGTGAATATGCTAAAACAAAAGCGCAAACAACACCAAATAGAGTAATTGCAAGCGTTAAGAGTTGGCTGTGCCAAGCCACGATTGATAAGCGCAAAGCGTTATTACCATATCAGGCGGCTGAGGGTGTTGAACGCATATCACCACTTGAGGCATATACCCATTACTTTGAACATATTAAAAAGACATGGAATAGCACCTTTCCTGATGCGCCGTTGTTTCAGCAAAAAATTATTATTACCATTCCTGCATCCTTTGAGCCTGCAGCGCGCGATTTGACAGCTGAGGCGGCGCGTTTGTGTGATTTTGAAGAGGTTACTTTGTTGGAAGAGCCACAAGCGTCATTATATGGTTGGATTCATGATCATGAAAAGTGGCGTGACCAGCTGACTGCTGATGATGTGATTTTGGTTATAGATGTTGGTGGAGGCACGACGGATTTTTCATTGATAAAGGTCGAAGATGAAGAGGGGACTCTCGCATTACGACGCATCGCCGTTGGCGACCATATCTTAGTTGGGGGTGATAATATCGATCTGATGTTGGCGCATACCGTGCAGCAAAGATTGTTAGATGGCGGTCAACGTTTAGAACCATGGCAGATGCAGGCATTAGTACATAGTTGCAGGAATGCCAAAGAGAAGCTATTAAGTGATCAAAACTTAAATGAAATTGCCGTATCCATTCCTGGACGCTCGTCAAATATCTTTGCTAATGCGGTATCAGAAACCTTGACGAAAAAAGATGTTGAAAAAACGATGCTGCAGGGCTTCTTTCCTGAAGTCACTATTGACGATCATCCGCATAACGCGCCACGCACAGGATTGAGTCGTTTTGCGTTAAGTTATACTCAAGAAGCTGCGATTACCAAACACTTGGCGTTGTTTTTAAGCAAACAAGCAAAGGCGGATGAAAAATTCATCACCCCAACGGCAGTATTATTTAATGGCGGTGTGTTTAAACCTGAGGTTTTGCGTCGCCAATTAATGCAGATTATTAATAAATGGCTTGCCAAAGAAGGGCGTCCAGAAGCTTGCGAACTTGAGCATGCAGCTTACGATACCTCAGTCGCTATTGGCGCTAGTGTGTTTGCCGATGCCTTACAAGGCAATGGTATTCGTATCAAAGGGGGCGCGTCGCATTCATTCTACATTGGGATCGAGTCACCAATGCCAGCTATTCCAGGTTTTCAGCCGCAGATCGAAGCGCTTTGTATTGCTGTGCAAGGTATGGAGGCTGAAGAAGAGCTTGTGTATGAAGCCGAGACGTTCTCATTGGTTGTTGGTGAACCAGTTGAGTTTAGATTCTTTGCTGCAAACCATCGTGCTGATGATTGCTTGGGCGATATCTTCACTGACTGGGAGCAAGCAGGATTGATTGAGCTATCACCACTACGCTTGACCTTGTCTGCGGATAACTACGGCAATGGTACTTCAGTGCCTGTGCATATTAGTGCCATGCATACTGAAATTGGCACACTGGAATTAACTGCCAAAGCGTTAGAGAATAACGATCAATGGAAGATCGCATTTGAAACGATTCGATGACGAGAGCATTCCTAATATAGTTTCTACGCTGCATTTTTATAAATATGCTGCTTCACTAATTTCCAGTCTTGAGCCC
>NZ_JBQAJM010000062.1:0-3462 GCF_052030685.1 Cysteiniphilum sp. 19S12-1 | reverse complement strand
TTTTATTTATTTCACTCATAATCTGTGGTCGTATTTCTTAAATTCAAACATCAAAAGTGCGTAACTTCAGTTATTAAAGATATTATCGAAGATAGCAGCAAAGTGATACTGATCACCCGCCCAAGACGCTTTGGCAAAACACTCAATATGTCGATGCTGCACCACTTCTTTGCGGATAAGATTGACTTCACCGACACACAGGGCTTATTCGATCACTTAGCAATTGCCAAAGTCGACAATGGCGCCTATGTAAAGGCACATCAAGGCAAGTATCCGGTGATTTTTGTCAGCTTTAAAGACATTAAGGCACGTAATTTTGAAACTGCACGCGAGCAGCTATCACTACTGATTCGTCATGTTTTTGCTAGCCACAGAGTGCTCTTAAATTCTGATGCTTTAGATACGCTTGATAAGGATATATTCCGTCAGTATTTGCGTTTTGAAATATTGAGCATTTCAGAGATTGATCAAGCGTTAAAAGTATTGAGTGAGCTGCTTGCCAAACATTACCAACAGCGCGTGGTGATCTTATTAGATGAATATGACACCCCTTTAAATGCGGCTTATGTTGAGAACTACATCGAAGACTTAACGCCTTTGATGCGTAATCTAATGAGTAATACCTTTAAAGATAATAATGCATTACACAAGGGCGTGATGACTGGCATCTTGCGTGTATCTAAAGATAGTATGCTCTCAGGACTAAACAACCTTGAAGTCTATACCCTGTTAGATGAAGAGTATCGACAATATTTCGGCTTTACTAATGACGAATTAGATGCGCTATACAGCATACAAAATATGGACAATGACAAAATCAATGCTCAAAAATGGTACAACGGCTACAATTTCGCAGGACTGGAAATCTATAATCCATGGTCAATATTAAACTGCTTGCGTAAAAACGGAAAGTATGATGACTACTGGATACATACCTCCAATAACAAGATGATTGAAGACTTGCTGTTAAAGTTTCGGCAAGACGTACATCCGGCATTAACTCAACTAATGGAAGGTGAAAATGCTGACGTCATTATCGATCGCCATGTCACCTATGATACCTTATCCTATCAAAGCAGCAGCTTATGGAGCTTGTTGTTGTTTGCTGGTTACTTAACCACTTCAAAAGTCAACACCACCGATGGTGTCGTTTATGATGGTACTGTGCGCTTACCGAACATTGAGATTGTGCATTTGCTTAATTATTACTTTAAATTTTGGTTGAATACCCGTTTAGGCGTCCAATACCAGTCCTTTTTAGACAATCTAGTCAATGGTCGTGTTGAGCAATTTAGTGAGCAACTAAACACTTATCTTATTGAAGCATTAAGTGTCCGAGACACCGGCTATACCGCTGAGAAGTTCTATCATGGCTTGGTATTAGGGTTAATCGCCTCCTTAAGAGCGACGCATATCGTCCACTCTAATCGCGAGTCAGGTGATGGCTTTGCCGATGTGCTACTGTATCCATTAGCCACCAATAAAAACAATACTTTAGGACTTGTGATGGAATTCAAACATGCCAAGGATGACTGTGATCATGACACCTTAGCGGCGTTAGCTGACAAAGCCTTAGCTCAGATTAATCAAAAAAATTACATCACTGAGCTAAAAGCCCAACCCCAAGTCAAAGAGATATTAACACTCGGTTTAGCTTTTAATCGCAATCAAGTTGTTGTCAAAAGCCATCATATCATTGATTATTAATTGTATTAATAGCAATATCAGATAACTCTTTTAGTGTTTCAATTGCTGATGTATAACTTGGTTTATCTCCATATACCATCGTATCAATAAATAAATTCCAGTTTTCTAACCAACAAGGATTTGCTTCTAGCTCATAAAGTGACTGCTTAATTGCTTTAACTGGGTCTTGATGATAAAGATCACTATACTTTTTAAAATGAATACGATCTTCATCAACAATAGCTGTCACTATTTTTATGAAGCCTTCCTCATCTAATAGGCATTTGCGCTTAATCATGTAAAGATCATATATATGGCGCACTAAATCTTGGTCGTAATAATGCCCACGCTGATCTATTGTTGCAATTCTTCTAGTCAATGCAACCCATTTTTCAGCTGCTGTTTCAGTTATCGACATACAGAGCACATCGATTTGAGGAAAATTAACCTTATCACTAAACACATCGCTAATTAATGGCATAATTTTATGCTCCACAACAGGAAGTTTAACCTCACCCAAAAACAATTCCAACGCCAAGTATGGTTTTAAATTTGTTGGTGACTGATTTTTATAAAGCGAATGGTACTGAGCTTTAATAGAAATAAATTGACCTTCATTGCTAATATTGACTGAATGATCATCCAATATGAATTCGTTGTCTAGCAAGGCTTTAAGCAGTGACTTCCTAAAATCACGTAGTATTTTGCGTTGAGCATCTTTTTTACACTGCTGATGAGGATTTTTATAAATCAATCTAAAGTCACAATCTTCACTCATTCTCTGAATAATTTTATGTGCCTTAGCAAGCGCTGTGCCACCTTGAAAAACCAACTCAAAATACTCATGCTGAACTTCCATAAGCACAGATATTGCCTTGGTAACAAATAAATCTTTCTCAATAACATATGGTGCTTGTAAGCCCAATTCCTCAGCACTTAGGTTAATCAATTCCCTAAGTTCAGCATTGGAATAATTATGAAATTCATTACTCAAAGCGCAGCTCCATGCCTCTGTAAGATAGTCTCCTATGGGATCGATCCAAAAGTTTAGTTGCAGGGTTTGCTGGTACTTGTTGAGATTTACCTGCATTATAAGATTTCTCAGCTTCTGAAATATCCCAACGAATACCCAATCTAGTTAACGCTTCTCTAGCAACGGCAATAAATCCATCTGGCAGGTAGTTTTTGCCTGTTAATTCAGAATAAGACAAACGCACATAAATACCATAGCCTAGTTTTGCAATTTTGCCTTTTGCTATTAACGCACTCAAAGCACGGGTAACCTGCCTATCACTGTCTAACGACATTAAGTCTTCACGCAAAATCACGTCACTTGATGCATTCTGTATATATTGCGATAATTTATATTCTGTTGTTTCTTCATATTTTACTTTCATGATAATTGTCTCACTAAAAACAAACAATGAAAGCATAGCATAAACCACCAAAATTGGACAATTAATATCAATCATAATATAGAGTTTGAATATTAGGCTTAGCCTTTCATCGCAATCAAGTTGTTGTCAAATCATTATGTCAACATTTCATAATAGCGCCATAAGACTAATGGCACTACCTTAAGAAGTCGCAATGACACCCTGTGACTTGTCATCCGTAAGGCAAGAGGGCGTGAGGATCCAATGCGAAGCTGCCATGGATGGTTAGGGATCCCCAAGGTTGTGCCATTATGCCATTAGGCTCACGGCTGTCCCATCTACAAACCTTGAGCCAAAATAGTGCTTAAAGTCTGATTTCCCCAGGCTGCTTTCTTACGCA
>NZ_JBQAJM010000061.1:0-4592 GCF_052030685.1 Cysteiniphilum sp. 19S12-1 | reverse complement strand
GAATAATGCTGATCAAGTCAATCAATTGATGCTTGGATCATCGTCATCCAGTCAGCTGCAGATGTCGGATAGTTATCACTTGCTCATTAGTGGTGGTGAATCGATAGAGATTCCATTAAAGGCGAGGAATAACAGTTCTTTGAGTTTGAACAATCTAGCAACGAGCATTTTGCCGAATGATGGCAGTTTAGTAACAGCAGCTGATAACGACTGTGGTGCGACACTTTTGGGACAAAGTTATTGCAATAATAGTTACCATTATACAGCGCCAAATCTAACCAAACATGAGGAAAAATTATATTCTTTAGCATATGGCGATACCAAAAATAATGGCAATAATAGCGCTGGTGTTATGCTTGGTGTAGATATTTTTCCTAAATTTATAGATTTGGCTTTAGCTAATAATACATATATAGCGAGTAACTCACAGCAGTCATTTTATCTAAAAGATGGTATAGTCTATGCTGCAACGAGAGATGGGTTATCTATATCAAGCAGTGGTGGTAAATCCTGGCGTACTTATGGTGAAGATAAACTAGGTGTAAGCATGATAAATAGCACCTATGTTGATGCGGGGACTATATATGTAGGAACAAATGGTGCTGGACTTGCTATATCTAAAGATGGTGGTGTTACGTGGCATAATATTAAAACAACAGATGGTATTATCAATGATTATGTCAATTCAGTTTATGTCAATGGTAAGGAAATTATTTTAGGAACTGATGGAGGCCTCTCTATTTCAAACGATGGTGGATTAACTTGGACTAATATCGATCAGTCAAAAGGGGTGGGCGGCAATAAAATAGGCTCAATTTATATTGACAATGGCACGATATATGCCGGTGATTATCGGGACGGGGGACTGTCCATCTCTAATGATAACGGTGCTACATGGCAAGTCATAAAAAAAGCAGCAAATGGTCTAGCAGACAATGCAGTTGAATCAATCAGTAAGCACAATGGCAAAATTTATGTGGGAACCGACAATGGTTTATCCATTACATCGGATGGTGGAAAAACATGGGATAATAAAGCGATAGGAAAAGAATTTAATGCGGGATATTCTTATGCTAGTGGTCTTTGTTTTCTCGATAATAAAATTTATGCGCCAATCTATGATCCCAGTGATACGACATGGCATGGAGGGCTTGAGTTTTCGGCAGATGAAGGAGGATCATGGCAAAGAGTTTCAGCAATTGAGACGATGAATGTCAGTGCGTTATCCTGTGATGAAAGTAATATATATGTGGGAGATGGGAATCAAGGTGGCATGTGGATATCTCATGACAAAGGAGCAACATTTGAGCGCCAGTATAATCCCCTAGATTCGTGGGCAATGAGGAAGTTTTTTTCAGCTAATCATAAACTATATGGTTTAACATCTTTTGGTCAAACATCTGGGTGGGCAATTTCTGATGATAATGGTGCTAATTGGACAACATATATTGCTCCTCACGGACAGGGGTCACCTTTGCCTTTTAATATGCAAATAAATGATATGTATGTAAATGGGACATATATGTATATTGCTTCCCCAGTCGGAATTTATATTTCTAATGATAGTGGCAGCGCTTGGCAGAGAGTAAATGATAGTAAATTACATGGCTGGATTGCCGCTATTGCTGGAAGCGATGATGGTAAGTATCTATATGCGGTTACAGATGATTATGGTAATGAGGGCGTTTATATATCTTTAGATCACGGTGTTACTTGGACAAGAACCTATAATGGTGTTATGGATGGATACGCAGAAATATATGTAGTCGATGATAAATTCTATACATGGACTCAGCAAGGTGGCGGATTTACAGGAGCATTGTTAGTATTTAATGAGGATGGTTCTTATGATAAGCAATTTTTGACTGGAAAAGCTATTGAATCGGTTTATTTAAAAAATAATGAGCTTTATGTTGGAACCAGAGAAAATGGTTTGTATGTCACTAGTGATGGTGGAGCACATTGGAGTAATATGACAAGTGGAGTAACTGAGCTTGATGGTTACTCAATAACAGCAATATATACGAATCGAAGTGCTATATACATAGGTCTGGATGCAATGTCTGCATCAAGCCCAACGTATGGAGCTGCGATATCATATGATAACGGTATAACCTGGCAGCGCTATTTTGAATATGATAGCTGCAACTCTATAGCTGCATCAAACAATGGCAATATTTTCATTACTTGTTCTTTTGGGTCTCATGCTGTAGGTGAAATTTTAGTAAGTAACTAATTGGTATAAAGGTGAAGAATGATGTATCTGAAGAGTTTTAACAAAACTGACAGTATGTCATCTCTGACAAATTTGGATGATTTGACCAGCTATTTAATTCCTGAGTAAAATAGAGGATCGATTTATGGACTTTAGGCTCATACTAAAAAAGACCAAACGCATTCTAGGTGTGTTTTTTTGTATAATAAACGTTCTTTTTGCTGAGAATACTACCAAGCAGAAATTTCAAAGCATCCTTGATGGTGCGAAAGTAAAATTTGAAATTAATGCCATATCTTTGTCGATTTTGCTGCCAGGAAAACAAAAACCTGAAAATTTTTTAGTAGGAACAAAATCAATTTTAAATAAACTACCGATCAATAAAAGCACGGTGTTTAAAGTTGGTAGTATCACTAAAACTTATACAGCCGTATTAATAACAAAGGCTATTGCTGAAGGAAAACTTAAATTAAGTGATAAATTGAATCAACTTCTACCCGAGTATCCGAAGTGGAAGCATATTACAGTTAAAGAACTGATCAATCAGACAAGTGGTGTTGCTGATTATGTTTTAGTTCATAATTGGTGGAAAAACCTTATGGCTAACAAAGACAAAGTATGGACTTTTAAAGAGTTAGCAAAACTTGCTTACGATGCTCAGGAACGTTTTCCATCAGATCAGAAATGGCACTATTCAAATACCAATTACATCTTGCTTGGTATGATTTTAGAAAAAATTTATCATGCTCCTGTTCAAAAACTGATGACACAATTAATTCAACAAGTCGGTTTGAAATACACTTATTATTACCCAAGACCCTATAGCCATGATATTTATAGTCAAATGGTGCATGGTTATTTTCAGAATCAATACGATGAAACTAAATTAAATGGTTCCTGGTCTCGTACTGCTGGTGCTATCTTATCGACACCTACTGACATGGTGAAGTGGATGCATGCATTGTTTACCAATCATTCTTTAAAAGGGTTGCCTATTTCAAGGTTTTTTAGCTTTGCTAATGCTGGAGAAAGCTTTCATATATACCATGCTAGTTTGTCTGAAAACTACAGCGTTGGCATATTTAAAAGTATAACAGTTTATGGTTTAATCTATTATGTGCCGGGTCTTGCACCAGGTTATACCTCAATGATGGCTTATGTTCCTTGTTATAATGTCTATTTTGCATATTCTGCAAATAAGTCGCCAATATTAGGATTTCATAATTTCATGTTGTCAAAAATTATAGCTGCTTTGGCTCACGGTAGCAAAACGTATAAGGTGGGTTGTCATAAAGGTTCGTTTTTGAACCAAGTGAGATAAAGTTTTACAGTTTATCCTGAGTTTATTAATTATAAAGGTGAAAAATGGCATACATAAAGAGTTATAGTAAGACCTATAGAGATGTTACTGCTGAACAAATTTGGACGATTTGGTCAGATATTCAAAAATGATCTCTTTGGGATGATAATACTGAGTGGGCAACGATGGATGGAGATTTTAAAACGGGTAACACTTTTCACTTTAAGCCTATCATTTAACCTTCAGGGAAAACAATAATCGATATTTTATAATTAATACATATATTTACATACTTGCGACGTTTTTTTGATCTAAACTTAATTCTAAGCATGGGGAGTGCGCCGACTGATAAGTTGACTAAATTAAAAGTGGAGAAGTGTAAGCATGAAAATGACAAAATTAATACCGCTGATTGTTTCTAGTATGTTGCTATTTGGCTGTAACTCGGATGATGGCAATAAGAAAAGTGCAGTGACTACGACAGCTACCTTAGTGCCAAGTCAAACGCATGGCAATATTGAGACATCGCATAGTCTGCAAATTACGGTCACTAATGAAGGCAATAAACAGGCAAGTGACTTTGCTGTTGAGCTGCAAGCAGATGATGGTGTGAGCATTGATAAGACTGCATCAAATATTCCCAGTCAATTAGCGCCGGGGGCTTCAGCGGTAATTGTTTTAACAGCAAGCAACAGTGCTGTTGTTGGCAGTAAAGCGGTGTTAACAATACGCTCAAGTGATTCGATTAATCAATTAAATATCCCAGTGGATGTTATCGCAGAGCCTCCTGCGGTGGTTAAATTGGTATTAAGCAGCGATTCTTCGGTACTAGGCAGTGGTGATGTGAAGCACTATGTATTAACCAATAATAGTGCTCAAGATGTTCCTGACTTAGCAGGTGCTGATAAGGGTGTTTCAGGTCTAAGTGTTGCAGTCTATCAAAGTGGTACGCGCATTGCTGCTAGTGGTGCATCCATTATCAATGATACCTGCGCAGGCGCGATTCTTAAGCCTTCAGAGAATTGTACATTTGATGTTAAGGCTGCAAACACAGCAAATAATCAAGCAATTGATATT
>NZ_JBQAJM010000060.1:0-4733 GCF_052030685.1 Cysteiniphilum sp. 19S12-1 | reverse complement strand
CTGTTAGAACCAGCAAAAACTTTAGGCTCAGCCAGAGTTATTTTGCAAATCAACCAACATTATTTTGCAAATGAAATTTACGTGAACCAGCGTTATTCTGCAAATAGGAAAAGTAGAACCAGAATTATTTTGCAAATGGATTTCCAACTATTTGGTAAGTTCTATAAAAACCTATTATTTAATTTTTATTGTAGAAATTAATGTCGCAAGTTTTGTCGTTAGATTGTCGCAAGTTTAGTTTTTTAACACGTAAATAAGCTTATTAGTGGCACCTTGTGATTCGATAAGTTTTTTCTCAACCATTGCCTTCAGTTCTCTCTGCAAGGTTCTTTTATTCACGTCTGGGCAAAGTAAACTAAATTCCTGCATATTGATTTGACCATGTTCAATAATATGTTCTACAGCCTTTGTTTGCCTATCATTTAACTCGTGATTGAGCTTTAGGACATCAAGTTTCATGATATCCTCACCACGGTGACGAATTTCTTGCATCTGCGTTGACAAGCCATGTGTGAAATATTCTAACCATTGTGTCATATCCAAGGCATTTTCACGCACACTTTGCAAAGCCTGATAATACTCAATTCGATTTCTGTCGTAGTATTCACTGATTGAAAATAGTTTCTTAAAGTCATATCCATAGCGGTATAAGCAAAGCGTAGAAAGCAATCGTCCGGTTCGTCCATTGCCATCCAGAAACGGATGTATATGCACAAATTGAAATTGAGCAATACCAGCAATCAAAATTGGGTTGATTTCGGACTCATTGTTTAGCCAGTATATTAGCTCAGACATCATTATGGGAACATCGTAGGCTGGCGGTGGTGTATAGATAGCTTCTCCAGTTTTTGAGTTAACAACGTAGTTTTGTATTTTTCTGTATTCCCCTGGCGCTGCCGAGTCTCCCCTAACATCTGAGACCAATCTTTTGTGAATTTCTCTTACAATGGCTTCACTAATATGGCTATTGTCATCAATAGACTGGGATATCAACTCAAATGCTTTTCTATAATTGAGGAGCTCTTGGACATCATCTTTATTGGTATCGGGAACATTAATGCCTGCAAGAATTTTTTCCGATTGATCAAGCGTTAATTGTGTTCCTTCAATGTGAGTGGTGTGATGCGCCTCCAATATTAAGGCTTTGTTCTGCATCTTTTGAATCCAATGCTCTGACAGCTGGGCAGCCTCCAAAAAACCACGAGCACGTTCTATCGTAGTGAGATATTGAGCTATTTTATTGTTAATACTAAAACGCGGTAAGAATGGCATAACAATATCCTTATACGACAATATTAGCCTGAATCAGCGCTTGTTCAATTTCATCAGATTGTTGTTCTGATAATTTTCCTGCAAACCATTGGTCAATGATTTTCTCCGAGGTGTGAAGCATTTTTGCAAGTGTTGAAACTTTATAACCGGCTCTTGAATATTGAAGCTCTTTTTGAAAGCCCTTTGGCTTTATCGCCTCGGTAACGACTGATACATCGATAGGTTTAACGCCTGCTTTAAAACCGATTTCCATCGCTTTATTGAAAAAAGAAATAATTTGCATAGGTGTTTGCAAAGATTCAGCAAGCAATTTTAAAGCATCGGGGGTAATTACCTCGCTGACTTTATTTTCTCCAACACATTGCTTTAATGCCCACTGGAAATATTTTTCTTTATGTACAAACAGCACATCCAAATCTATTACATATGCTCTAAAGCCAACCTCTTCCATTTTCGGTGATTGAATAACATTTTTTAATTTCGGTTGACCTGCTAAGATGATTGAAAACTTTTGGTTACTTTTTCTTGCCATTTCAGAGAGTTTTTTTAACGAAGATAGCGTGTTGCCATGCAAGTCCTGAGCTTCGTCAATAAAAAGTACCACAGGCTTATTATGCTCTTGCATAAGTTTAACAAAAGCACGATCTCTTAGTTCAGAAGACGCAGGAATAGAAGGCGTCTCACCTGTGCGTAAGTCAAGCAATAATGCAGTTAATAATGTTTTCACTGTGACCCGCTCTCGATCAGAGCTATAAGAGTAACTTACAAGACACTTTTTGCTATCTATGAGCTCTTGCATGAGTTGGTTCATCAGTATGGTTTTCCCAGATCCCACGCTGCCATTAATCACAATGAGCTTGCCATAATTTAAGACATATTGTTTAATTTTGCTCTGTAAACGTTCAATGTCTTTTGTTTTATAAAAGCCAGCTTCGGCGATATCATGTGTTAGTCCGTAATAGTCAAGTGCATCAAAAATCATGATTAATCCTTATTTGAAACAAGTTTAAGTTGAAAATAATGGCTAATGGCATCCATAAGCTCCTGATGTATTAACGTTTTATCTGTAAGGTTATCAATAACGTGACGCTGTTTATCAGTGAGCTCTGCCAAAGCAATACCTAGATACTTAGAAATAGCTAGCTTTGCTGCTAATTTAGACTCATATACTTTTTGAGGAGCAATAAGCGTAGCTTTAATGTTCTGTGCGGTACTAAAAATTGAAGGGGTCGGTCTTACAATATTTAACCCTACATCTTTAGATAAATTAATGACATTATCTGCGGCATATTCTTTCTCTGACTTTTTATGGTGGTGATAAGCTCCAAATTCTGCTGGTGGAGATATAGGATAAAATGGTCCAAACTCTTGGTCTTTGTATATCACACAGACCTCGTGTGCATTTATTCCTAACAATATAGTGACTTTTTCGCCTGCAAATTGTGGTGATAACTGATAGTGGATACCATTTATTTGAACCGTTGCATCGCTCTTAACTTGTCGATCAAAAGGCTCTCTCATAAGCGATTGATATTGCTCATACGAGCATATTGATAAATCATAATCTTTGGGCATATTTTGTTTCCAGACCTCAATTTTACTTAGCATTAAAGTTGGATGCTTTTTACTATTCTGCTCAGCTATAAATTGAGCTAACATTTGATTAGCTTCGGCAAGATTTTGAGGAATGTGAAACTTATAAATAGGCTCAAGACCAGACTTTATAGTGCGATGTTGGCGTTCAACTTTACCTTTGGCTCTTGCAGTTGTTTTTCTTCCACCGCATCCTCTTGGTAAATGAGAGAGTAATTTCATCCCTAACAAATTAACTACTCGGTTAAATAATCGACTTCTTGAAAAGCTACCATTATCAACGTAAAGAAAATCAGGAATACCGTGTAATTCATTTGGATCAGAAGTTATTTTGGCAATGGCTTTATAGAGAAACTCCAATACATTAAGCACGTCTTCTCCTTCAGCTAAACGATACTCTGAGTAAGCTACGCGACTCAAATCATCCACTACGCTATAACTCATAACTTTTCTTGGATCATCAGGATGCTGATCTGGAAATCGATATAATTCAGAGGGCGTAATGTCTAACTGCCAACATTGGTTACTGTAACAAGCTTGAAAGTGGTTTACCGTTGATTCAGTTGCGAGTTGATCGTGGGAAATATAATATTTCTCGAGATAATTATTAACGGTTGAGCGCTTGAGAACCCCATGAGACAACGTCACGATCTTATTTTTAACTGTTACTTCTCCAGACTCTAAGCGTTTTATGCATTCCTCTGTTGAAAGCATGTGCCTATTACCATTTGTTGAAGCAAATTTTAATGCTGCAATAATTTGACAATAATAATGAAGCTCTTTCTCTGGAAGGATTCTACTACTTCCCTTGTCACTACGTGTTTTACGCTCACAAGGGTGCAGATTAAGTGCTCTTAACTGTCTATATACGCTATCTTCAGAAATATTAAATACCGTTGCCGTATCTGCTATTAACGCCCGCCGTGCTTTGCCATTATTTGGTAAGTGCATAAGCTGTTGGTCAAGCTTAAATAGAACCTCTAATGGAATCTTCTTCATGATGTGCCATTATCCCTTAGCAATAAAGTCATTTCTAGCTAGCCAGTGCTTAAGATTCCCTAATGAAGTATCATATTTTTTAGCCACAAAGGTATAGGTTGAACCATTATTAAGTAGTGCAAATATTTCATCTTTGTAACCATCTAGTTTGCTCTTGCCTTTCCCTTTTGGGCGCCCAAGTGGCAAACCTTTCTCCTTTCTAGCTCTTAATGCCTCTGAAGTTCGCTTAGAAATAAGATCACGCTCAATCTCACTTACAATCGAAAACATCATAGCCATCACTTTGCTTTGTATCGAGTTATCCAACTTCCATGAGCCTTTAATTGCATATAGGTTTATTTTTTTTGACAAGCAACGTGAAATAACTTCTATGCACTCCAACATGCTTCGTCCAAGCCTTGAAAATTCACTTACAATTAAGTTGTCACCTTCACTTAATGACTCAATAACAGATGCCAAAGCGCGTTTCTGCCAACTAATTGTTCCGGAAGCTTTATCTTCAACGAATTTAACCTGCCCTAAATTTTTTTCGTTGGCAAAGAGCAAGATATCCATTTTATTTTTTTCAAGGTTTTGATCCTGAGTTGAAACCCTTAAGTAAGCAACTGTTTCTTTATTGGTCAAATTGGTCATCTTAATGACTACTTCTATGAAAACCTATTTAAGTTGATTTATTTAACTATATAATTATAAAAATATCCAGTGAATTTTGTTGAGTAAAAGAAAACAAAATAAACGATCATTTTTATTGCCATCAAATCAAATCCATTTGCAGAATAATTTTGGTTCTAAAATTCTATTTGCAAAATAATGTTGGTTGGTTTGCAAAATAATTCTGGCTGAGGGTCATTTTATTGCTGGCGCTTACA